>WTAT01000178.1 GCA_013139415.1 Desulforhopalus sp. | reverse complement strand
AACAAGTCAGGGAAATAATATGTCATCCCAGCCCTATTTCACCTCAATTTGGACGCATATACCCCTTTGCGGTTCATAGAATTTTTAAAACTCTGCCACCGTTTCTTCATATCCAGGCCAGCCATCGTCATAGGGAACTATTTTAACTCGCTCAGTATATTCTTCTTTTTGCATAGGTGGCGCCCGCTGGTTACCACTTTCTTCATACAAGTTCAGGTGTGTCAGTATCTTCTTGATTACCGTCCTTTTGTAAATGAAGCTTATGATCTTCATTTCACCGGTGCACTTTGGGCATACCAGTGGATCAACCTCCCACACTTTTTTAATATGCCGCGGAGCAAATGCCCTTGGGGTGCACTCCCGCCACATCAGTTGTGGAATTCGATTCGGCTTATACTTCCTTACATCTATCACTTTTACTTCATCTAATATTGTAGTTTCAGCGTCTAAACAAAGAGATTCCTTCTTCTTTCTATCGCCACGCATTCTCGATTCGAATACCAACCGAAGCCCCCTAAAGGGGACTCTTTTCAGTACCCCCTTGCGGGGTGTAAGTGCCGTAACGAAATTCAAAATGAATTTCTACGTTACTAATATCTCAAAAGTTGAAATGACCTTTCCGGGATATGTTGCGTTATTGCAGCTATAAATTCAGGTGGAGAAAAAACCTTGAAGTTTTTCTTGTTCTTTCCATGAGACATTTTCGGAGTCTGCGCTTACCTGAGCGATAGATTACCGATGAGGTTTCTTCATTGTATTGCAATTTGGAGAGGGAAAAAGTTTTGCGAATTATATACTGTGCGAGATTTTCGATTCCTTTTTCATCACCTGGTTTTATGCGAACCTTGTTATGGACGCTAAACCCTGAAGTGTGCCGCCAGGCTAGAATCATTTCTATAAAGGCATCATCAATCAAGCCTTCTTTTTTTAACATTTTCAGGACACAGGCTCTGAACAACTCTTTAAGGGGGTGGATCTCAACCTCCGGCATCACAAAAAAATATCCGCTCTCAAGGAAGAGACCGTCGGCAACCATGGCATGAAGATGGGGATGCCAGTTGGCATAGTCGCCGAATGTCTGAATAGCAAACACCATACCTGGAATTCCAAATTTCTTCCCAAGTGTGATTTTGAAGAACTTTGCCAAGCTTTTGGATGCACACTGGCTTAACTTCCCGAGGAGCTTGCGATCATAGAGAAAAAATCTCCGCAAAATTTTGGGTATACTAAAAACATACTGTCGATGAGGTACAGGGAAAAGAATTGTTTCTTTCAGATGATGCCCAAACTGGATCACCTTTTTGTTATGGCATCCCAAGGGCATTTGCTTCGCGGCACAGAAGGACAGAAATATCGTCCTCTACAGCTATATGCCAAAATGTACTCACGATGGCAGTCAGGGCATTTAATGCGGGCGAACCCCTCATGCAGATCACCACACTCAAGATACTTGCGCACTACATGGGAAATTACCAGCCGATAAAAGCCATGCTGTTTCTGAAAGAGATCATCGTAGTTCTCTTCAAAATCAGTAAAGTGACTAGCGAGTAGTTTCCAAAGAAGTGTCGTCTGAGGATTACGCCTCTTGTATATCTTTACATGACTGCTATGTTCCATCATCCTCTCTTCATTAAAAGAGAGGACAATATAGCTATCGCAACCTACATTTATCCCACAAATACAGCCAAATAAAGAATTTCCTGTGCAAGAAGATTCCCATGTTTTTTCTGATGCCAGGGTTTTGCTTGGAACTCCCAATGTTAATCAAACCGAAAAGCCTGTTCGCCTTGTTGGCTATATTATTGAGGGTAAATCGTACTGGGTCGCCACAGATCGTTTTGACTTGTCGGCTGAGCAGGTAGCGCTGGTATACAAACTCCGTTGGGACATTGAAAATTTTTTTGCATGGTGGAAACGGCATCTAAAAGTATACCACCTTTTTGCAAGAAGCAAGAATGGCTTGATGGTTCAAATCCTCTCTGGTCTCATCACCTATCTTCTTTTAGCTATCTACTGCCACGAGCAACACGGGGAATCTGTTTCTATTCGCCATGTACGACAGTTCCGCAATCAGATTAGGAATGAAGCGTTGCAACAACAAGCTGTAAAACAAACAGTAGTGCAAAAACAAAAACGGAAACAAATGACGAAACGCTGAAAACGATTAAAGAAAACACATGCAATTTCCTAACTGGACATCACCGTAAAAAACAAGAAGCTAGGGATCAGAAATGATATATCAGGCGATTCACTCCACCCTGTTTGATGCAGACAATTCCCGATTGATACCTGGCGAGGGATTTTAACTTTACCCGAGGCTCTGTGGATTAAAGGGGGCAAAATAATCCAAATATACTTTTTGTTGAAACCCAATCATCCTGTGGTGTATACGTCGAGGACGGACAGCCTCGCAATCTTGGAAACGTTTATCAATTAGAGACTCTTGGGTTATAATGAGTTCTTAAAAGGAAGCATTTTTATTAAATCCATGATGTGTGGTGTGAACCCTTAACCTCATCCTGTGACAACAATGCTCTACCGAATCCTAGCCGATCTGGTCGTGTTTCTACACTTGCTGTTCATTATTTTTGTCGTTGCCGGCGGTTTGCTTGTCCTGCGCCGGGCATGGCTCGCCCTGCTGCACCTACCGACCGTTCTTTGGGCCGCATATATCGAATTGACCGGTAATATCTGCCCGTTGACACCCCTGGAAAATCATTTTCGTCGAATGGCAGGCGAAGATGGATATTCCGGGGGATTCATCGAGCACTACCTTATTCCTATAATCTATCCTGCGGGACTCACTTATGAGATTCAGATATTCCTTGGTCTGTTTGTCGTCGTGATGAATCTGTTGCTGTACTTGTTCTTTCTTCGCCGACATTTCGGCCATTCTTAGTAACAAAACGGAATCAGGGTCTTGAAATATAACAAATAAAAATTTGTGCTTCCAGGCACAACACATTCCCAATGCTTCTCTTCCAAAGCCCAGGCCCCAAGTCTTCCTTGTCAAACCAGACATCAATCTTGCGCTCTTTTAGTCCGACGTAGATCTGCCGAACCATATCAAGATTTTGATGAGCGTAACTGAGAAACACACGATCTTTGCTTGCCCTGGGCATGGCATCTCTTTTAGTTTTTGGGAATTAACGTTTCGG
>WTAT01000455.1 GCA_013139415.1 Desulforhopalus sp. | reverse complement strand
TCTTCAATATCTTTATGGTGGGGATCAAGGGAGAAGGGATGTCCGGCTGTTGCAAAGAGGTTCCGGGGGACGTCCTTGAAAGTAAAGAGTGCTTCTACCCCCTCATGATTCGCCGCTTCGGTTGTATCAATTTCCGTCACCTGACCATGGCTGATCGTGGACCTGAAATACTTGGCCACAAGCATTCCCGGCCTGTGCATATCTTCTGTGTATTCGGCCCGGCCCGTCACCTTGGCCACGGCATCTGTTCGCTTGACTGATTTACCTATTGCCATATTGTATTACCGCTAGTTAACTACCATGTTTATCGATGATTACCCGGGAAATCGTATTAGCTTCAGCTGCAAGTTTTTCCTCATTAAAACCAGTTAGGCGGCCTTTTTCCACGACAACCCTTCCCGCCACAATGGTATAGTCAGTTGCGTGATTAAACCCCGAAAAAACCAATGCAGCAACAGGATCAGACAGAGCCCCCGCGTATTCCATTTTCCCGACATTAAAGATGGCAAGATCGGCAGCAAAACCTGGTTTAATCTCGCCGACTTTGTCAAAATTCAACAGTTTCGCTCCATTCTTTGTGCCCATACCCAGCACATCGGTTGCGTTGATACAGGAGGCGCCGTACTTTACCCGCTGCAGGAGAAGAGCGTTTCTAATCTCCCCAAGCATATCGGAGGAATCATTTGAAGCGGCACCGTCAACGCCAAGACCGACATTGATGCCCATCTCACGCATCTCCGTCACCCGACAAATCCCGGAGCCCAGGCGCATATTTGAGGTCGGGCAATGGGCGATATGGGTACCGGTGTCCTGGATGAGTTTCAGCTCATCGTCAGTAAAAAAAATACCGTGGGCATAGGAGACATCTTCTCCTAAAAAGTCGCAATCGGCCAGCAGTTCAAGGGGACGCTTACCATATAAGTTGAGGCAATAGTCATTTTCATCTGTTGTCTCCGCCAGATGGGTGTGCAGGCCAACCCTGTGTTTTCTGGCAAGCTGGACGGTCTGTTGCATAAGTTCCTTTGAAACAGAAAAAGGGCTGCAGGGTGCCAGCACTATCTTACGCATGGACAATTCGGAGTCATCGTGAAACTGTCTGATAACCCGCTCAGAGTCTGTGAGAATCTCATCATCTGTCTGGACGACTGAATCGGGCGGCAAACCACCATCTTTTTTACTGAGCGACATGGAACCCCTGGTAGGCGAAAAGCGCATTCCCAGGGTCTCAGCTGCCTTAAACTGGGTGGCCATTACATCGCAGGAGATTGTTTTGGGGTAGAGATAATGATGATCGGTGGAAAGCGTACAGCCGGTTTTAAGCAATTCTCCCATGGCCAGCAGGGATGAGTAGTATATGGCCTCTTCATCGATATACTTCCATATTTCATAGAGGTGAAGCAACCAGTCAAAGAGTTTAGCGTTCTGGACAGCCGGAATGTTTCTTGTCAGGGTCTGATAGAAATGGTGATGAGTATTGACGAAACCAGGTAGCACCACATGGCTGGAGCAGTCGATTGTTCGCCCGGCAAAAGAAGGTGTTTCCTGCTCCGGTGAACTGTTACCAGCCCAATCTATACGATCAATTCGCCCATCCTTTATCAGGATATCTCCATTTCTAATGGCTGGCTGGTTCTCCCCAGGCCAAATTGAGTAACAGTTCTTTAACAGTATCGATTCATCTTGCATAGCTAATTATTGTCCCCCAATGTACCCTTAAGAGCCTGGTACAAAAACCCAAGTTCTGCGATATCAGCCAGGTCAACCTCCATTGCAGAACCCTGTTTATTAGACACAGATACAACTTCTAAATCCTTTTTAGTTACTTTGGCCGTCAGTTGTTCGGATTGGTAACTGTAACCGTCTTGCTGTTCGGTAAGCGAGAGTATTTGACCACCACTCTTTTTATATATGCCCCTCCCTTCTATCATATATCCGGAATCTTCTTGTTCAAAACCCTTCCTGGTGAGATAGAACTTGGGTTTATCTTTATACGGCGCCCCCGATGTTGGGCAAAAAGTCGTGCAATTTCCGCATTCATTGCAGAAATCACCAATATTTATTATCTGGTGCGGCTGGGCAACGGAAAATGTGCCGTTTTTTTCAATCTTCGGACTGCCGCCATCAATAGTAACGACCTTATACGTATTCGCCTTAAAGGGCGGTGTATCGTAGCCAATATTAGCCCGATTGGGACATACGGTAGTGCAGATATTGCAGAGGGTGTCGCATGAGAGGCATCTTGCGGCCTCCTTCATGGCTTCTTCCCTGGTCATCGCCATGCTGACCAGATCAAAACCGAGTGACTCCGAGTTATTAATTTGAAAAAACTCCGAAGGGTACAGTCGCGATGCCATCTTTTCTTCAATGATTTCCGGGTCCAGACCTTGTTTTGTATCAGTACTCTCAAAGCCCGTTTCAGTTATAGCGGCGTCAAGCAGAATACTTTGTACGGCTTTCCGGCCATCACCAATAGCCTTCACTAAGGTAGAAGCCCCTCGAGTGGCATCTCCACCAGCGTAGACCTTGTCTATTTCCGTCTCGTAGGTTTCCTTATTTATCTGCAAACCATCCGGCATAAAAGGAATGACAACTTTCTGACCGATTGCTGAGATAATGGTGTCAACGGGAAGAGTGAATTCCGAATCCTCAATTGCTACAGGCCGGGGTCGTCCGCTGTCGTCCGGCTTACCAAGTTTCATTTTCTGGCAGCTAAGACCGGTCACCCTGCCGTCTGTCTCCAAAACCCGGACAGGACTTACCATTTCCAGGACCTCAATATTTTCTTCAAGAACGGCCTCGATCTCTTCACGATCTGCCGGCATCTGAGCGAGGCCCCGGCGGTAGACGACAACAACCCTGCCCCCCTCCCCGGCTACCCTTTTTGCAGTTCTTGCAGCATCCATAGCAGAGTTGCCTCCACCAATTATGGCAATAGCTTTTCCCGGAATAACACTTTGTCCCAGTTCTCCACTCCGGACACTGCTCAAGAATTCAAGTTGATCATAAACGCCCTGTGCGTCAGCCCCTGGCACATCTAAGAGATATGGCTTGGACGCACCCACTCCTATATAGACATAATCATACCTATTCTTGATTTTTGTGAATTCTTCCAGATCGATGGATGTTTCATAATGCACGGTGACCCCCAGAGCAATAATCCGATCGATATCCTCCTGAATGGACGCGTCATCAAGCCTGAAACGGGGGATGGCTCCCGCAGCCATACCGCCAGCAAAAGGTTTGGCCTCAAAAAGATCCACAGAAAAACCACTCATCTTCAGAAAATAGGCAGCACTGAAGCCGGTGGGGCCGCCACCAATCACCGCTGCCTTGAGCTTATTGTCTACTGCAGGTTGAAGCTTTGGCGCATCGGGACTGTTCTGGGCCACGAACCTTTTTATTTCACGTATCTTCAGCGGCTCGTCGTAATTGATCCGGGTACATTTATCGGTGCAGGGATGATCACAGACCAGCCCCTGGACATTGGGAAAAGGGTTGGTTTTCAAGATTGCAGTAAACGCCTCGGCAAACATTCCCCTGGAGGTATAGTACATATAAGAAGGTACATCCTGTCCGGCGGGACATGTCCCCTTGCATGGGGCATGGATACAGTCAAAGAGGTCGAGATTGCGCTCAGTTTTGATGTTGTCCCAGGGGGCGTTTTTTTTATGGTAATGCTTTTGATCCTTCACTTTTGCCGCATAGTCTATGAGACTGGCAAGAGCGGCCCCACTGCTCGATTTGCCAGCCCGGCCTTTCTTTGCTATAAAGTCGGCAATTGAAACAGAACCTTCCTTCTCGATAGCCTCTCTGGTTAATTCTAAATATTGGCCAATCCTGCCATAGCCACCAGGTTTCAAAAGGTCCGAACAGACGGTCACCGGTTGCAGCCCGCAACCAAGCACATCGGCCATATTGAAACAGTCGCTGCCGGCGGAAAAAGAGATATCAAGCTTGCCGGCAAACTCTTTCTGCAATTTAGCCGCCAGGTTAATGCTGATAACATGGAGCGGTCTGCCACTCATGTACACCATGTTTTCATGGTCTGGCAGCCGATTTTTATTGTTTGTAGTCTCCAAGGTATTGGTCAGCTTGAGATTAAACTCTACCCCCGACTCCTCAGCCTGCTGCTGCAGGTTGTTAATGAGCTGAACACCCGCATCGTATTTGAGGTCATGCTCAAAGGCGAGGTCGGGTACTGTAACATCAAAGCCCAGCTGATTATTGAGGATTTCCCTCAATTCTTCCGGTCCGAGCAGGGTGGGATTGAGTTTAATGGTGGTATTCAGCTTTCTTTCTTTTATAAAATAACGGCCGATCTTTTCAACCTCATCCGGCGGACAGCCATGCATAGTAGAAATAGTAATATTATCAGAGATACATGGGTCAATTGTCAGATCCGCTGCTTCCTCAAAAATGGTTGCGGCAATGGCCAGCTTTTCTTTGATCTTCTGCCCCGAATCGGCCATGCTATCGAGAAAGTTCTGTACTCCCGGGCTCAATATCCCTTCGAGGTTATAGCCGACACTCATATTGAAAATAAAGCCCGGCTCACTGTCATCGCCGATCTTGAGTCTGCCTTTTAGGAGATGAATTGCAATGAGTGCATTGAGATATTCATCAAGAGACTGATGGAGTTTCAGCTCCTGGGACCATTCACAATTATAGCCCTCATCTTCCATATTGATGCACGGCTTTGTTACTTCAAGTTCATCGAGTACCTGAATGGTTTTCAGCTCGATATACCGTGCCCCGGTGAGCCAGGCAGAAATGATATTCTGTGACAACTGGGTATGCGGACCGGCAGCAACCCCGACAGGACTCTCCAAAACCCGTCCATACCT
>WTAT01000151.1 GCA_013139415.1 Desulforhopalus sp. | reverse complement strand
TGGTGGTCACTTTAAGTTTTCAATTTCAATACACTCTCCAGATTTCTTGTTTTTTATACCCCTCAAGGGGGTACTAAAAAAAGTGACAGGAAATCCGGAGTAAGGCACTAATTCTGCACAACACGGTTCAAAATTTTGTAATTCCTCTCAACCATTTCAAGCGGATCAACGACAAGACCGGCCTGGATCATGGCATTATCATGAATCTGTTTGGCCACCTCCCCCGCAAAAATGTCATCTGTCTTGTGGAGTTCTGCCAGCTTTACAATCAGTGGATTTTTGGGATTGATCTCCAGCTTTTTCTTTGAACTTTCCATCCCAGGAATCCCCTGTTCTTTTCTACTGGCAGAAAGTATACGTTCCATGGTCGAGGTCATATGACCATCGGGATTAACAATCATTGCCGGGGCGTCGACAAGTCGTTTAGATACAACGACCTCCGAGACACTCTTAGCCAGTACCTCCTGCATCCATTTGGTCAACTCGGTGAGGGTGTCTTCATCCAGTTTGTCGCTCTCTTCCTTGTCATCTTCTTTGGCTTCTTCAGCAATTTGAGTCAAAGAGAGATCGGCCCCATCTGCGGATACCAATTTTTTCCCATCGAACTCACCGAGATGACTGAGAACAAAATCATCAATCGGTTCCATGGTGTAAAGAATCTCGGTATCCTTTTTCGTGAACATCTCCACATACGGCCCGGCCTCAATAGCTGCCCTGCTGGGACCGTTAATATAGTAAATTTCTTCCTGGTCCGGATTCATCCTCAGGACATAGTCGGCCAGCGAAATGGGTGTGCCGGCCTCAGACTTGGACGACTCGAAACGGAGTAATTTCCCTATCTCCTTCTGATATTCATAGTCAGAAGTGACTCCTTCTTTCAGGTAGAGTCCGAAGGTCGACCAGAACTTCAGGTATTGTTCCGGATCTTTTTTTGCCTGCTCATCGAGATGTTTCAGGAAACGCTTAGTAATTACTTTGCGCAATTTTGCCACCAGAGCATTATCCTGCAACGCCTGCCTGGAAATATTCAGCGGTAAATCTTCACTGTCTACCACACCTTTCAAGAACCGTAACCACTCGGGCAGGATATTCTTGGAATGTTGATCAATGAGGATGCGCTGGCAATAGAGATTAACCCCCGGGTCAACCTTTCCAAAACCAAAGACCTCAAAGTTTTCTGCAGGAACAAAGAGCAGTGCATTAATAGCCAAGGGAGCGTCCGCAGAAAAATGCAGCCGATACATCGGATCAGTTGCGGCATTGCCTACAAACTTATAAAAATCATTATACTCTTCGTCTTTTACATCATTTTTATTTTTCGTCCAGAGCGCCTGAACGGTATTGATGGTTTCGCCATCCAGTTTGATGGGAAAAGACACAAAGGCCGAATACTGTTTAATGATCGAGTCGATTTTCCATTTCTGAGCATAATCCTTGGCATCTTCTTTAAGTTCGACAATTATTTTTGTGCCTCGGTGGAGCCCGTTCATCTCGGTTATGCTAAACGAACCGGTACCGTCTGATACCCATTCATTTCCCTCACTCTTGTCCCATGACCTGGTCTGTACCCTGACCTCTTGACCAGCCATAAACGCCGAGTAGAAACCAACCCCGAACTGGCCGATGAGACTGACATCTTTTTGGGCTGCTTCGACGAGTTCGGCAAGGTAGGTATTGGAACCGGAATGGGCAATCGTTCCCAAGTTATGCTCCAGTTCACTTTTATTCATACCTATCCCGGTGTCGGTAATGGTCAGGGTATTCTTTTCTTCATCGAGCTCAATGGTAATTTCGAGTGGCATATGGCCGTCAAAGACCTCTGTCTGGGTAATACTCGCATGTCGAAATTTTTCAAGGGCATCAGCTGCATTGGAGATCAATTCCCGGACAAAAATGTCACGTTCGGTATAAAGAGAGTTGATCACTATATCGAGGAGTTTCTTTGTTTCCGCTTTAAATTCATAGGTTGCTTTTTCGCCTGTCATGTTTTACCTCAAATAATGTAGTACGTTAGAGAAAGAAAAATCATTTTCCGTTTCCGTTGATTTTTCATAGAAAGTCGGCGAAAATGGTAAGCATCGATGAACAACTGTCAAGAGCAGCAAAACAGTCATTCCCTTCCCCTCCTGCACAGAGAAAAAACCTATGAAAATAATAGCCTTTGGCGACATACATATGGCCACTGCCGAGACAGAAAGAATTCCCGGCATTAGAGAGGCCGACCTGATAATCCTCAACGGAGACCTAACGAATTACGGCGGCGCAACGGAGGTCAGAAGTGTCCTTGACGACATCATGAGAATTAACCCAAACGTACTTGCCCAGTTCGGCAACCTCGACGGTGGCGACGTCAATGAATATCTAGAAAGGCTCGGAATCAACCTGCATGGGCAGGCCCGACTGGTAGGAGGAGAGGTCTGTCTGATCGGCGTCGGAGGCTCCAACTTCACTCCCTTTAATACCCCATCCGAATTCCCGGAAAAAGAGATTTCCAATCTTGCGGACAGGGCCTTTCGGCAGGGATTGGAATATATCTCATTGGCCCAACCACTGCACAACAACAGAAAAATTCCACAGATCCTTATTTCCCATGTGCCACCCTTTAATACGCAGGTCGACAAATTGCATAACGGCAAACATGTGGGGTCAAAAGCAATCCGCTCCGTTATCGAACAGTACCAGCCGGATCTCTGCATTACAGGCCATATCCACGAAGCAAAGGGGAAGGATATGATTGGTCAAACCCCTATTTATAATCACGGCATGCTCCGACAGGGCGGCTGGATAAGTATAGATATACAGCAATCATCTCAACTTGAAATAACGCTTCAATGAACAAACAATATCAAACCATTATTTTAGGTGGAGGTCTTTCCGGGCTTACCGTTGCTCATAAATTACAGCTGAACAATCCCGGCCACCGTTTTTGCATTTTAGAAAGTAGTGGGCATACGGGCGGTGTCATACGAACAAATCATGACCAGGGTTATGTCACCGAAGTCGGTCCCCACGGCTTCCTGGATAACTGTCAGGAAAGCAAACAGATACTGGCAGAAACAGGCCTGGACAGAGAATGCGTCAAAGCGCCGTTAATCGATTTCGTTAGATATGTCTACCTGAACGGCAAACTGAACCTCATTCCCCAGACTCCCGGTAAGATTCTGCGAGCTCCCCTCATCCCCTGGAGCGCAAAACTTCGGGTTCTTGCCGAGTTGTGGCAACCGGTCCTTGAGGGGGAACCGACAGTGGCCAAATGGATCAACCACCGCTTTGGCCCTGCCCTGCTCCCTTTTCTTGACGCCGTCTATACCGGAACATATGCCGGGGATTTCAACAAACTGACCATTGACAGTGTTATGCCGGGGGTGCGTGCTCTGGAAAAAAAACATGGCTCAGTCCTGCGCGGCCTTTTTGCCAGAATGCGCCAAAAAAAAAGACAGGGAGGCGGAGACAGAAAGGCCAAAATCAGCATGCCAGCCATGACTAGTTTTCCATCGGGAATGCAGCGTTTGCCCGAAAGGCTGTCAGAGAGTCTTACGGTCGGAGAAAATCTCCAGCTCAACACTAAAGTCACTTCCGTACAGGCCGATGATAGCGGCTGGCAGGTGATGACCAACCAGGGTTTGTTCCATGCCCAAAACGTGGTTTTTGCCCTGCCCATTAATGCTGCACTGAAAATTCTTGGTCAAATCGACCCGGCCTTACCAGAGAAATCAATACCCGAGACCTGGATATCTACTGTTGTCTTCGGCTTTGAAAATGATGTAATACTCCCCCCGGGCTTTGGCTATCTGACTCCGGAACGGGAACAGCGATTTACCCTTGGCTCACTCTTCTCCTCGAACATGTTTCCGGGACGTGCCCCACAAGGTCATATTGTCTTTGAAACACTTGTTGGTGGCAGAAGACACCCGGAAAGGCTTGAACTCGATGACAAGACCCTTACCCGGAAGGCCTTTGAAGACGTTCAGAAAATCCTCCAACTAACTAAAGCCCCAGCTTACACCACCGTTTTGCGGTCCGGTGGCGGTATTCCCCAACTGGAAAGGAACTATCCACTATTGCTCGCATGGCGAGAGAAATTTCTCAGTGCCCATCCCGGGCTTCAAATTGTGGGATTCGGCTGGGAGGGGATAGGACTCAATGACATGATGAAATGCGCCAGTCGCGCTGCCGAAAGGGTGCTTTCCTCATCGGCCAACATGCAACATGGGGCGGACCTAAAAGGGGTGTATTTTTAGTGCCTTACTCCAGATTTCCTGTCATTCAGTTCAATACCCCCTTGACGGGTGAATAAAACAAGAAATCTGAAGAGTGTATTGTAATTGTAAACTTAAAGTTACCTCCAGATAGCGAACGTAGAGAGACCTTCGAGGCACTTATACCCCTCAAGGGGGCACTGAACTGAGTACCCTCAAGGGGCATTGAAAAGAATCCCGGCTTATTTTCCCGTTTACCGGGGTTAGAGATTATTTTTTGTTTTTTTGAGAAAAAATTGTTTACAGGGGCTAGAGAGGAGATAGTCAGACTGAAGGCAACACGAGTAAAAATGTTGCTAATTTGTAGAAATCGAGATCTGATCTGACAGATTTTGCAAACCGTTTTAAATCATATATTACAGATCATCTTGCATGGTGTGTCTATGGAGGGCTTGATAGTGTCGTGAAATCAATCGTTATGCCTGACACCATACAAACAGCTGTTGCATGGTTTTCAGTTAGTATCAACCACGTTGCCTGACACTCATCCCGAAGTGACCCGCAAAGATTCTCTGGAAGAATTTCTTATTGGCCCTTGGATCAAGATCAATAGGAGATATCTTAACTATCGACTCGGTCAAACTCCAATATAGAACACCAAACTGTTAAAGACGCCTAGCCATAGATATGTCTGGTTTTACGTGCGATAAAGACAGATCTCGAGGGACCATCAAATGGATAGCCATTATCTTTACACCACGTTATCATTTCCGCGACATCGATTGGGATTTTTTCACAGTGAATTCCTGCCTTGGAGAAATTTTCTATTCCTTCTAAAATTCCTTCTAACCACTCCCCATAGGTTTGCTCAAGGTCCTCTCTGTCGACGGCGTGTTCGAGCAAAAGGTTCCATTGGGATTCTTTGTACCAGCCAATACCCAAGACTGGTTGGTCTTGACCTTTTCCTTTTAGGTCATCAGTTTTCATGTTTGTGCTCTATTTTTTTTACTTTGGCTTGCCCTTGTACTCTTTAAGTGACTCAGTTTCTGCATAAATTTCAGCCAATCCACCAGCAACAGCACTTGCCCAAATTTCAAATGTCTGCCGATACCCTGAATATTCGAGCATATCAGTAACAACATCATCTTTATATATATCCGGGGACCCAATCACACCGGCAGCCTCAAATATTACTGGTCGAAATTTCAGCCAAATCAATTCGATAAATGATCGATTAAGGTCTAGAAGGTGCTTAGTACGATCACGGACAGATGTATCATCGAAATCGATTGGACTCGAAAGGTGGGCGAAGTCATTACGCAATTTACGTACAATATGGAGGCTCTGGCGCAGTTGTGAACTAATGCGAGCGGTGCGATAAGCGAGATCAATTCTAGCGGCCATTGTACCTATTGGAGCATTTGGTCCATCAAAGAGATAGTCTGCTTTGTCATTGCAAGGCACAAGGTGTGCAGAAAGTATTTGCTTTAATATATCGTCATGGATTGCAGCTGCAACAATAACGCTACCACGTACACCCTCGCTCTTAAGAAGACGCCAAACCTCATCAAATTTTTCCGCCAGTATATCGTGATTATTTGACATATTCCTAATTAGTTAAGAAGTGATTATGCGAACGATGGAACCGTATTTATTTGCCAATTGGGATGATATACAAGAGTGAGTTTGGATGATTGTTATCATAATCAATATATTTCCAATCGATCATAACCGAAAGAATCTGCAACAGACAGGTGTTTTTTCCAGATTATCGAGGAAGAAATTACTCCACTTCAGTCAAAAGCGGTTGCGCGATAGTACTTTCGAATCTTCCTGTTGGAGAAAGGTGAGAAACGAATGCTCGCACGTAAGAGATAATTTCAGGAATCTGGGGTTTGACAACAACACAAACCTGAATCAAACTCAAGACAAAGTCGATCAATAATATCTTTGTCCTCTCGAACATAAGAAATAAAAACATGATGTGTCTGTTGGTCGCTCATCGCATCTCTTTAAAACTACAGGAAGCCTCCGCTCCGGATCTCGCTTTTTGATACCAAAGTCTATCCGTCCTTATCGGTGCCCGTGTGATCGCCAGTCAATTACGGTTGTCTTTGGATTCATACCCAAAAAAGGAAAAAGATTGAGAGCAACTGGCCCGATTTATGTTTCAGTGCTATTTATGGTTATAACCTGGTCCCAGTTTTGGGACAACATTGATCCTCATTGGGCTATACTGGTTCAGCTGCTTTGTCCTGAATGTTTTGATCTATAGGAGAGATATGGACTCCGGATCGCTGTCAAGATCCAATATAGATATGTTGACTTTTGAGATTTGAGTAAGCTGTCGTTCTTTGCACCAAACCGACCTGTGCGGTCACAAAGATTCTCTGGAAACATCAATAATTTCGAGTGCTCCATTTGCAGCTGTTTTTCTGGGAATAATTTTGGATTTTAAAAGCGCCAGAATGCTCCTTTTCGGGCAAGTTTTTTAGGCATGATCACATGCAAACTGAAGGAAGAAGGTTAATTATCCGATATTGCCCTAGGTTAACATTGCCAAAAGATATCTATTCCTGTTAAAATATTACTGATCCACACCGTGCCTGACTGATAAATACGCTCTTTTGAGCATAGATTCATATTTTACCCAGAGTGAATCGACCCGGTCGCAATTGCATTGTAGTCAGGATGTTTAGCAAAATCCATAATAGCTCATCATCACGCTTAGCAATGCTGCACCTGGATCGACTCATAAGAAAAATGATTTCAATATTCAGTTAACCAGGAAAGGAGACGACCAAATGATTCAGTGGCCCAAAAATAATGATGCTCTCGGCACCGTCAACAGAGGCAATCCCTGTGAATCCGGCTTATGCACTCTGTGTACTGCTGACTGTAAAGGCAAGTGCGAAACCTGGATGTCTTCATTAAGGGGCCGCAAAATGCTCTATCCCAGAAATTTCGGTAAAATTACTTCTGGATCAAGCAATGTAACGTCCCTTGGTCTGGGGTATCATGCCCTGAGAATCCAGGGATATGCTTATGGATCCAGCGGGTTAAGTGAGGGAATGACCAAAGATCCCGACGACTGCGTTTTCACCAACGCCGATACTGAAACGGTTTTCGGCAATGAGGTCAAGGTGAAATGCCGTGTGCCCATTATGACCGGTGCTTTGGGTTCAACTTTTATCGCTACCAAGTATTGGAATTCGTTTGCCACAGGTGCCGCCATTTGTGGATTTCCCATTGTTATCGGTGAAAATGTGGTTGGTGTTGATAGGGAATCAAAATTAGGCGGGGGAAAAATATCCTCGGCACCTGAATTGGATAGACGCATCGAAATATTTAAGCGTTATTCTGATGGGCATGGAGCTATTTTCGTTCAACTCAACGTTGAGGATACCCGAAATGGGGTAGCGGAATATGTCATTGACAAATATGGAGATGACGTGATTATCGAGCTCAAGTGGGGACAGGGCGCCAAGGTTATCGGAGGCGAAATCCAGGTCAAATCACTTGAATATGCTATTTTTCTTAAAGAGCGAGGTTATGTTGTCGACCCCGACCCAACAGACCCAGCCGTACAGGCCGCCTTTGAGCGTCGTGCCATTACCGCCTTTGCCAGGCATAGCAGGCTTGGGGCTACCGATTTGGATACCGTTGCTCAAGTTCGTGAATCCTTTATGAAATCAGTTGATTATTTAAGAAGCATTGGCTTTAAAAGAATCTCTCTGAAAACAGGATCTTACGGCATGGAGGCCCTAGCCATGGCCATTCGATATTCTGCGGATGCCAAACTTGACCTGCTGACCATTGACGGTTCTGGTGGCGGTACTGGCATGAGCCCATGGAATATGATGGAACACTGGGGGGTTCCCTCCCTGGCTCTGCATGCCAAAGCCTATGATTACTGTAAGATTCTTGATGATAAAGGTATCAAGGTTCCGGATATCTCTTTTGCCGGCGGTTTTGCCCGTGAAGATCATGTTTTTAAGGCTCTGGCTTTAGGTGCACCCTACACTAAACTGGTTTGTATGGGCCGTGCACCGATGATTCCCGGATATCTGGGCAGCAACATTGAAGGTGCCTTTTATCCTGAGAGAAGAACGGAAATAAATGGAAATTGGGACGAACTGCCGCAAACCGTTAAAAGCTTTGGCAAGTACCCGGAAGAGATCTTCTCGGCCTGGGAGGACGTCAAACAGAAAGTGGGCGCTGATGAGATGAAGAACGTACCTTTTGGTGCGGTGGCCATAGCCGGCTATGTTGACAAGCTCTCTTGCGGGCTGCAGCAGTTGATGGCCGGTGTACGAAAATTCAATTTATCAGAGATTACAAGGGATGATTTGTTCAGTGCCAACCGTGAGACAGAAGGCGAAACCGGCATACCGTTCCTAACGGAAGCTCAAAAAGAATCGGCTGAGGCGATTCTTAAAGAGTAATATTAAGGTAAGATGTTTTACAGGGCACATCGAGAAACCTGCTCGATGTGCCTATTTCCTGGAATTATCCTCTCAACATCAAGATCCCATTTTTTGTCATTAACATCTTTATCTTCTAATATTGTGATCGGTTTAACATTACCAAATCAAACCCAAACCAAACAGATGTTTGCCCCAGGAAAAGGTGTCTACTGAAAATGTAATCAATAAGTTGCCTCAAAAACCTAGAAACATAAAAAGGTCTTCTTGACCTTTTGAAGATCAAAATTTTCCTGACAGGAAAAAATAATCTCAAATCCAAGATGTTTCCAGATTCTCTTGGAGGTAGGTCTGTTAACCAAAATGTAAGATATGATTGAAGCTTTAACATGGGAGGTGTCAGAATGAGTCTCAAACTCAACAAATTAGAACTGTTTTAAATGAGTATTGTTTGTGTGGGGCTTGTATAGAGAAAAAACCTTTATCAACAGATCG
>WTAT01000461.1 GCA_013139415.1 Desulforhopalus sp. | reverse complement strand
AGCCAGGATCAAACTCTCCAGTTTGATATCCTAGACCGTCGTTAGACGGTTACTTATATAGTGCTACTTATATAAGAGCTCAACTTTGAATTACAAAGTTTGCCCTTGAGGTAAGTAATACCTCATTCGGGCCCGTTTGCTTTTTGTTGTTATTCAGTTTTCAAGGATCGTGCTCAGGCTTTCTCAATAAACGAAAGCCCCGCGGTACGAATGCCGCGACGAGCTGGTTAAGCTAACACAGCTGAAATGTTCAGTCAATGTTTTTCTTTATTGTTTTTTGTTTTTGATTCAAACAAAAATTGATGACCACCGTTCAGGGCGATATCAAATTTCGTGTTCCTCAAAGACCGCGGCAAACTACCCGATTGGCTAACCGCCGTCAAGTAGAAAAAATCCAATTCATACTTATTTTTCATAATCCTCAATTTTTCATTTTAGTGGCATCGTATAATTAGTTGTGCTGATCGACAGCCTTAGTGCGTTTTATCTAAATGTACCTGCTATAATGCAAAAAGAGAGTTTTATTTCAAGATGGAAACTATAAAAAACAAAATATTGAAGATGTGCGGTTCTCGTGGGTAATCATGGCGGTATCGTGGTCAGGGTTGATTAGTTATAATTAAATGATAATATATCGAGCGATTTTAAATTGATTTATTTTATGGATAACATTTCATATTTGAGGAAGTCATGAATGTAACGGTTTTTGGAGTAGGGTATGTTGGCTTGGTACAGGCTGCGGTTCTCGCTGATGTCGGACATAACGTGTGTTGTGTGGATGTTGATGATAATAAAATCGAAGGTCTGAAAAACGGGATGATCCCAATTTTTGAACCAGGGTTGTCAGAGTTGGTGTTGACCAACTACGAAAAAAAACGAATTGATTTTACAACAGATGCAGTAAAGGGTATAGCGCATGCAGAACTCCAGTTCATTGCCGTTGGAACTCCGCCTGATGAAGATGGTAGCGCAGATCTACAATATGTACTTGAGGTGTCCGGAAGGATTGCCACCCATATGCATGAAGGAAAGATTGTCATCAATAAGTCCACCGTGCCTGTAGGCACAGCTGACAAGGTCATGGCACATATGACTTCCATTCTCAAAAAAAGAAATTTCGATCTTCCACTCCACGTGGCATCCAACCCCGAGTTTTTAAAAGAAGGTTCTGCGTTGGATGACTGTATGCGACCTGAGAGGATCATCGTCGGCACCAACAGTGATGAGGTGGAAGAGAAAATGCGTGAGCTATATGAGCCCTTTGGCCGCAATCGCGATAAAATCATGGTTATGGACGTGCGCAGTGCAGAGTTCACTAAATATGCGGCCAACTGTATGTTGGCAACTAAAATTTCATTTATGAATGAAATGTCCAATTTGGCAGAACAACTAGGGGTTGATGTTGAGCAGGTCAGGCGGGGTATTGGCTCGGATTCGCGTATTGGTTACCAGTTTATTTACCCGGGCTGTGGCTACGGTGGCTCATGCTTTCCGAAAGATGTACAGGCGCTTGAGCGGTCGGCCAATGAGATTGGTTACGATGCTAAAATTCTTCGTGCTGTTGAAAGTGTCAACTATAAACAAAAAGAAAAACTTTTTGAGCATATTTCTTCTTTTTATAAAAACGAAATCACCGGGAAAACTATAGCGGTGTGGGGCCTTTCCTTTAAACCGAACACCGATGACATGCGTGAAGCTTCAAGTCGGGTATTAATCGAGTTATTGTGGAAGGCAGGCGCCAAGATACAGGCCTATGACCCTGAGGCGATGGAAGAGGCCCAGCGGATTTATGGTATCAGAGATGATTTTATGCTGATGGGCACCAAAGAAGCGGCCCTGCATGGGGCAGATGCCTTGGTTATCGTTACTGAATGGAAGAGTTTCCGTGTGCCGGATTTTAAGAAAATGTTCGAAGAGCTTCAGGACAAGGTTATTTTCGATGGCAGAAACCTCTATGATCCTGCTCGCGTAGAAGCTATGGGACTGGCCTATTATGGGATTGGTCGGGGCCGTTCAATCAAAAATTTCAAGTAAATGTTAAGTACAAATAAGAGTGTGTGAGAAAATGAAATTAAAAGCGTTAATTACCGGGATAACAGGGCAGGATGGGGCCTATCTGGCGGAGTTTCTCCTTAGAAAAGGTTACGAAGTACATGGAATAAAAAGGCGGGCATCTCTTTTCAATACTGATCGAATCGACCACCTTTACCAGGATCCGCACGTTGGTGATCGTAATTTTATTCTCCATCATGGCGATCTCACCGATTCTTCCAGTCTCATTCATATCATCGGCAAGGTAATGCCAGACGAGGTCTATAACCTTGCTGCCCAGTCCCATGTCGCCGTCTCCTTTGAGGAACCCGAATATACCGCCAATTCTGATGCCTTGGGAACACTCAGGGTTCTAGAAGCGATTCGGATTTTAGGTCTGACCGAAAAGACAAAGTTTTATCAAGCCTCCACATCTGAGTTATTTGGTAAGGTTCAGGAAATTCCCCAAACCGAAAAGACGCCTTTTTATCCGCGTTCGCCCTATGCTGTTGCCAAAATGTATGCCTACTGGATTGTTGTCAATTATCGGGAAGCTTATAATATGTACGCCTGCAACGGGATCCTTTTTAACCATGAGTCGCCGCTTAGGGGAGAGACCTTCGTTACCAGAAAAATCACGAGAGCATTGGCCAGAATTTATCTAGGTTCGCAAGATTGTGTCCATCTGGGAAATCTTGACGCTAAGCGTGACTGGGGTCATGCGCGCGACTATGTGCAGATGCAGTGGTTGATGCTGCAGCAGGATACGCCAGAAGATTATGTTATTGCCACCGGAGAACAACACTCCGTTCGGGATTTTATTAACGCTGCTGCGGCAGAAATTGGGGTCGGCTTACGCTGGGAGGGTACCGGTGTCGATGAGATTGGAATTATAAACCATGTACCCTCCAAAACTGACATAAATGAAATGAAGGTTGGTGATATCATCGTGCGGATTGATCCGAGATATTTTCGGCCAACCGAGGTTGAGACGCTACTCGGTGATCCAAGTAAGGCCAAGGAGAAACTCGGCTGGGTGCCGAAAACTACCTTTTCAGAACTGGTATCCGAAATGATGCGTTCCGATCTCTTGGAAGCAAGAAGAGACGAACTTTGCAAGAGCGAAGGTTTTACGGTTCTAAATCATCACGAATAGAGTGCAATCTTAATGAATCCTCACGAAAAAATCTTTGTCGCCGGGCATCGTGGAATGGTCGGTTCTGCTATTGTTCGGCAGCTGAACAGACGTGGTTACGAAAATATCGTTACCCGGTCTCATACAGAGCTTGACCTGACTGATCAGGCGGCTGTGCGCACATTTTTTCAGGCTGAGAAGGTTGACAGGGTGGTGCTGGCTGCGGCCAAAGTGGGCGGCATTCATGCCAACAACATCTATCGTGCTGATTTTATTTATGTCAATCTGATGATTCAGGCAAACGTGATTCATCAGGCATTCAGCTCAGGGGTGCAAAATTTGCTCTTTCTTGGCAGCTCCTGTATCTACCCTAAATTGGCTCCACAACCAATGAAAGAAGTCCACCTTCTAACCGGCACTCTTGAGCCGACCAACGAGCCCTATGCCATCGCCAAAATTGCTGGAATCAAAATGTGTGAATCCTACAACCGTCAGTACGACACCTGTTATCGTTCAGTCATGCCAACCAACCTTTTTGGTCCGATGGATAATTATCATCTGGAGAACAGTCATGTAATTCCGGCCATGCTTCGTAAGTATCATCTGGCCAAGCTGGCGATTGATGGCAATGTTGAGGCAATTATTTCAGATGAGGAACGTTACGGAATAATTCCAAAAGATATAAGTAGAGCAATTGGTTATATAGCTGAAACAAAGAGTCTCAAAAAAGAGCATACGCCAAAAGTAATTCTCTGGGGAACAGGTTCACCACGTCGGGAATTCCTGCATGTTGATGATATGGCAGCCGCCTGCATCCATGTGATGCATTTGGACCAGTCACACTTTATCGGCGAGAATCCGTCCTTTCTAAATGTCGGTACTGGTGAGGATATCGCCATCGGAGAAACGGCGAAACTGATAGCAGGGCTCGTCGGCTATAGAGGGGAGACAGTCTACGATAGTGACCAGCCCGACGGTACGCCACGAAAGCTTCTTGATACTCGAAGAATCAACGATCTTGGCTGGAAACCCCGCTTCAGTTTTAGCGATGGCCTTGAGGATGCCTACCTATCTTACAAACGTGAGATAGCATCATTCTAAGGAGTTTTTTATCCTGAAAGGACCACTTACTCTGACTCTTCGTTGTTCAATAAATTTAATCCTCGATGCTTTTCCTGAACCGACGGATCATGTCGTTGCGGATCATCTCATGGTCCAATTTAAAGATATCTTTTGGAAACAGTAATTCCATGACCCCCGAATCAAAAATCCGTTTTACTTCATACTCGTCGTGGGCAACATCCTTTTTATACATGTAGTTAAGCCACGAGCGGTTGGTGTGGATGATAAACTCCACTCGCATGCCGCCCAGCCGGGCAAAGAACTTCATCATTTCCGTTTTTGAGCTGGAGCCGGTCGCGGTTGCTTTATAAGCAGTAGAACCGGTCAGGGTGTCGGATATATCTTCCAGTACCATGAAACTATCGGCTTTTGATGCAGACCGTGTCAGGTGGTTCTGGAAGGTTTTGATATCAGCAACCGAATCCAGTACGGCCATTAAGCCGAGTTCGTCATCGACGGCAACCGCAGGATTTTTTTCATTTTTACGCAGCAGTTTGAGCACCTTTGCCTCGGGCGGTTTCTTGCGGATCGAGACGTAGATGGGAATGTCGCAATTCCCGGCTGAGAAACGACGTCGTTTGAGCAGGGTGAGCTTTGAGCCTTTGGTTAGTTCGACCTCCTGACCTTGCTTATCGGTAAGAACCCTGACATTGGTGCAGCTAAAGGAATCATCAGAGTGTTGCGAATAGAGGTAGACAATATCATGTTCACCAATTTTCAAGTTTTTACTCCAAACATAATCGTTGAGGAAATGTAAAAAATTGGAAAACTTTTCTTCTGTCCCTGTTTCCCTTTCCCGCTGATCAATGCTGCCTGCCAGATTCATCAGTACCAGCTTACGCCGCGCCTCAAAACGGGCCTTCTTGTGGTATCTATCGTTGAACATGATCAGGATGAGTGTGACCGGATCATTGGCCACCTCTATCTCGTTGGTGGTGGCTACAAAGGAGGCGTAGGGCTTTGATATTTTAGCTTTGAGTGAATTAACCACCGCGGCAGCAGTACGGGCATATTGGTAAACCCTGGCTTCTATTTCCCTGGGGGTACCGTTAAGACCGAACATATTACCGAGCAGTAAACAGGCACGCTGGCTGCGATGTGTCTGTTTGTCAGGGTGGTTAAGGAGTTCAGTAAGCTGACGAAAGCTGGTAATCTCCAGAAACTCGAAGATCTGGCTTCGTAGAGCACGATACTTGGTGGTATTGGTTCGCTCTCGGCAAAGATTTTTGACCCAATTTCTGGTATGGGTGGAGAACGGTTTGGTCACATCAACATTGTCCTCTACTGCAAGTGGCCCATGCTGTTGCAGCGAGGTAAATACACTGTCTTCACTGATAACGGACATTAAATCTTCCTATTCCAACCTTGATACTCTCAACTTTCGACTTACAGTTAGCTTCTCTTTGTAACTTCCGACTACTATTTCCGGAGACAGTCATTCTACCGAGTATTAAAAATATAAACAGTGGTGAAATTACCAAGAGTAAGGAATAGACCACACAAAAAGATGAATGGAAAGCATACTTGAGTTATAATCATTTTTTTGTTACTGGAAAACAAGACATTTATACGAACAGCAGGACAACTGTGTCTTTTATTTTTATTAACTCTACTAGTGGAACTGAGTATGTTCAGAAATTTCAGTATCGTACCGAATATAATGTTCGGCAGAGGTTCATTTAATCAGCTAAATGAAGTTCTCACTCCTAACCGGTTAACTCCTGATTCTTATTTCGTTTTTGTTTTGGATGATGTCTTCAAAGGTCAGTCCTTAGAGGGCAGGTTACCCCTGCAGGGCAACGATTTGATGTTGCTGGTAAATGTCGATGATGAACCCAAAACCAGTTATATAGACGCCCTTGTTCAGCAAATTCACGACTACAGTGAAGTTAAACCGGATGGCATTGTAGGAATCGGTGGTGGCGCTACCATGGATATCGCCAAGGCTATTTCGCTGATGTTGAATAATCCGGGATCTTCTGCCGATTATCAGGGCTGGGATCTGATTAAAAACCCCTCTGTATACCATGTCGCAGTTCCAACGCTTGCAGGAACTGGTGCGGAGATTTCCCGTACAACTATCTTGACTGGGCCGGTGAAAAAGCTCGGGATTAATTCAGATCATACCTTGTTTCACCAGATTGTTCTTGATCCCGAGCTACTTGTCGGGGTACCAAAAGACCAGTGGTTCTATACAGGGATGGACTGTTATATCCATGATGTTGAGTCCCTGAATGGCACTTTTATCAATGAGTTCAGCAAAGCTTACGGTGAGAAATCAATCGAACTTTGTCGCCAGGTTTTTCTAGAGGACCATCCAGCAAAAGACGATAAGCTTATGATGGCCTCTTATTTTGGTGGGATGAGTATTGCCTATTCCCAGGTTGGGGCCTGTCATGCTCTTTCTTACGGACTTTCCTATGTTCTTGGTATCCATCACGGCATTGGCTGCTGTATCGCCTTTGATTATCTTGAGGAAATTTACCCTGAAGGCGTGAAAGAGTTCAGGCAGATGATGGAAAAACACCAAATAACTCTGCCGAGAAACCTCACCGCAAATATGGATGAAGAAGCTCTCGATCTGATGGTGACAACAGCCCTTAATCTTGTTCCTCTCTGGGAAAACTGCTTGGGACCTGATTGGCAAAAGCATATGACCCGCGAACGGTGTCTCGAACTGTACCGACGAATGTGATTTTGGGTAATTCTGACCAGGATAGAGAAATTCGGCGATCGTTTTCCCCCTGCTGGATAGGGGTGAAGCGTGCCTTACCCATCGTTCTCGGCTATGTGCCCATTGGCTTTGCTTACGGGGTACTGGCCGGGAAAAGTGGGTTGTCAGAGGCTAATACCCTGTTGATGTCTCTCATTGTTTTTGCTGGATCAGCCCAATTTATTGCTGTCGGTTTGTTCGCCAGTGGGACCGGGCCGGCAGCGGTGATCCTGACTACCTTTGTGGTTAACCTGCGCCATATGCTGATGGCCGCGTCCCTCGCCCCTTACCTAAACGGATGGAAAAAGCGGTATCTTGCTTTTTTTTCCTATGAACTGACCGATGAAACCTTTGCGCTCCATTCAGCAGCAGCTGGTAAACTGAGTGAGTGTAAACTAGAGGCATTGTCGCTCAATATGACAGCACAGGTCTCATGGGTGCTGGGGACTGCGCTGGGAGTTATCGCTTCAGGTTTGATAGGTGATATAAAACCTCTGGGACTGGACTATGCGCTGGCTGCCATGTTTATTGGTCTTTTGGTCGGCCAGTGTGAATCTCCGGTGCGTATTATCACAGCAATCTTTTCAGGAACTATCGCAACACTTTTATATCTTGCCGGCTGGCATCAGTTTCATATCATCGTCGCGACAATTGCCGGGGCCACCCTGGGCTTGGGGGCTGAGTTGTGGATCAGACGCTGATCTTCTGGACTATTGTTGGGATGGCGATTGTAACTTATCTGCCCCGACTGTTGCCCACGCTTTTCTTAAGTGGAAGGACTCTACGTCCGGTTATCGCCTCCTGGCTAAGGCTTGTACCTCCCGCGGTTCTTGCTGCAATGCTTGTTCCTTCGCTCCTTGTGCGTGACAACTCTGTTGACCTGGGC
>WTAT01000049.1 GCA_013139415.1 Desulforhopalus sp. | reverse complement strand
CAAGTCTGGTTGGAAAATATGTGTCAAGCTTCTGGGAATAGTACTGATCTTGCATTGGTCACTACCATTAAAGTTCTTGAATTATCGCCTTTTTTATATAGGGGATGGTCATTCCCTCCCATTCCCCCCAGTCCTGTTCCCTTAATTGAGAGGTATACTCAACAGGAATATTCAGCTCTTTGTTGAGGATGGATACCGTTTCTTTGACTCTTCCCAGATCACTGGCCAGTATCCTGTCCCATTTGTATTTTTTTAAAAACAGAGACCATTCCGTTATCACCTCTTTTCCATAGGAGGTTAAGGGTGAGTCACAGGATCCTTGGATTTTTTTCAATTTATTCCATTCTGTCTGACCATGGCGTAATAAACCAAAACTGGTTAACGTTTCGTTTTTGCCTTTTATCTTTTTCATCGGAAATAACTTGTACCCTTTGTTTTTCACCACAGAGGACACAGAGACCACAGAGAAAATGTTTTTATTACAACTAGTTACCTCTGTGAGCTCTGTGCTCTCTGTGGTTTATTTATAGTTTTTACGAGTGTATCAGTATTAAGTTGGTTGATCGATCATTCCTGATCCATTAACGCTTCAACCCGTTTCAAGTCTTCCGGGGTATCCACCTCTACAGAATCGTACTCTGTTAATACCACCTTGATATCATAGCCATATTCAAGGGCGCGCAACTGCTCAAGTTTCTCAAATCGTTCCCATTCGCCTTCCGGCAGGCTGACAAAAGTGAGCAGAAATCCCTTCCTGTAGGCATAGAATCCAAGATGTTTATAATATGTTGGCGGCGGCGGTTTATGAGGATCACGCTGAAAGGGAATGGGAGCTCTGGAAAAATAAAGGGCCTTGCCGTGGCAATCAAACACTGTTTTAACATGGTTTGGGTCGTCAATTTCTTCTTCCCTGATGATCTTATATATCAAGGTTGCCATGGGCAATGCCGGATCCTCCAAAAGGGGTCTGGCGACCTGGTCAATAACCTCCAGGGCAAACATGGGTTGGTCCCCCTGGATATTTACCACCACATCCTGCTCCGGAATATCCATGAGAGTTGCGGCTTCAGCCAGCCGGTCTGTGCCGGATGCATGTTCAGCCTTTGTCATAACCACCTCACCGCCGAAAGACCTGACAGTGTCGGCAATCCGCTCATCGTCAGTGGCAACAGCAACTCTCGAAAGGAGCGGTGAGCATACCGCCCTTTCATAGACGTGCTGGATCATGGGTTTCCCGTTAATTTTTGCCAAAGGTTTTCCCTCAAAACGATTTGAATGATAGCGGGCAGGAATAATTGCGACGACCTTTGGAGCCAGTTTATGTTCTAAATCCATGTTTAAGTTTGAAGTTTTAAGTTTTAAGTTTTAAGTTTGCTGAAGTCATAAAAACGATACATTAACCACAGAGTACACAGAGATCACAGAGGTAACTACTTATAATAAAAGATTTCTCTGTGGGCTCTGTGCCCTCTGTGGTGAGAAATTATATTGAGGCCATGTCCAGAATCGATCCTGCAATAGCTGTTTTCTGCGAGGCGGAACAGCATAAATCAGAAGCTGCTGAACTGGCACGCTCGCTTGGTCTTCCATGCACCGTATCGACCGGGAATTATGCAATGCTCCTGGTCCTCACTTCGGAGCGGCTGGAACTTCGCCAAAACGGACCCGGTGCTCCTGGAGGAGTGGCCGTTGATTTTGCCTCTGGACTTCTTCGTTTTCGACGGCTTTACGGTGGAGGAAGAAAACAGCCCCTGGCAAAAGCAGTCGGCTTAAAGCACAACCTTCACCCAACTCTCCTCGATGCCACAGCAGGCCTTGGCCGAGACAGTTTTATACTGGCAGCATTGGGCTGCACAGTGCTGATGGTCGAACGTTCAGAAATCATAGCGGCACTTCTTCAGGACGGCCTGGAGCGGGCCGGAAACATCCCGGAAATCCGCCCCATAATAAACAGAATGACCATTGTCAAAGGAGACTGCCGCACACTCGTTCAAGTGCCCAAACAACCTGATGTTATATATCTCGACCCCATGTACCCGCACCGTACCAAGAGTGCTCTCGTAAAAAAAGAGATGCGCCTGCTGCGAGCCATTGTCGGTGACGACATTGATGCCCCGCAGCTCCTGGAATGGGCCCTTTCACAAAGAGCAGAGCGTGTCGTTGTCAAACGGCCCAAAGGAGCGCCTGGCATTTCCGGCCCCGAACCTACGTTTGTCATCAAAAGCAAGAACAGCCGATTTGACGTATATAAAAAGGTATAGGGTCTAAGGTGTAGGGTGTAGGGTGTAGGGTGTAGGAAAACCTTAAATCATATATCCTAAACCTTATACCTCATACTTATACTGCTTCTGCCGCTTTACCAAGAGCTGCCGTCATCTTTGCCAGTTGTTCCTCGGAGAGATTAACAGGCACCTGATAAACAAGGAGGCGGTCCATGATTGCAGCAGAGGCCGGCAGCACATCAGCATCATACACCACCCGTTTTTTAGAATGCTGATCATTGAATGGCCACCCTGATCCGGCAAGTGTTGAACCGGCCAGGAGATGCTCCCATTTGGGATAAAAGTGCCAGGTATTTTCACCAAAAGCGATGGCTCCTGCTCCATTTTCCCTCAGGACCGCATTCACCTTTCGGGCCTTGTCAGCATCCGGCAGGAAAAAACCAAAAAATGTTGCCGTATCACCTGCCTCATCAAGAATTGTTCGGAAACTGACACCAGGAATTTTTGAGGCCGCCTCCTTCAGTGCTGC
>WTAT01000209.1 GCA_013139415.1 Desulforhopalus sp. | reverse complement strand
TAAATCAACAGACTCATCTATAGGTCCGATTGGTCAGGATCGACAACGAGAAACTCATCCCTAACATAAAAAAGCAAGTGAGTCCACAGTAGAGCAAACAAAGATATGCCGTTTTGACAAACGATTGCAACAGTAACGCATACGACTGTAACTACGACGACTACAGCGAGAAACACCACGTCCCTGCAGATGCTTTATGAATCAATGCTCTTTTGGAATAGGCTACTGGAATAGGCTACTTTTCAATGGTTGGGGAATCGAGTTGTATCTTCAGCGGGTAAAAAGGAATACCACAAAATTTATCAAACCCAACAGGCCCTATTCTGATGCAGCCTGCGCGGCCTTAAAGGCAGCGTATGGGCTGGCGATAGAGGTGCCGGCATAGGACCGATCGTTAAAGTTGGCCAGGGCAGGTTCGTAGAGTTCGACAAACTCGCCGTAGTTGGAGTTTTCCCACTGGGTTCCGTCGGGATTCAAACCACCCACCGCGATGACCGTGTCATATCCGGCCGGATAAATGGACGTACCGGTGGGTTCGTTCCCGGCGGCGGCATAGAGCGTTATGCCGTTTTTGGCGGCAAAGTTCATAGCAGTTTCCAAAAAACTGCTGTCGACTTCGGAGCCCCAGCTCATACTGATGATTTCTACACCTGAGTTAGCGGCATATTTGAGGGCTCGCATCAGGGTGTCTGAGCTGGTCATGCCATTTTCGTCGAAGGTGCGAATGGAGAGTACCGGCACCCCTTTTTCAGCGGCTTCTGCGCCAAGCGGGGTGATGACACCGGCGGCAATGAGGGAGGTCAGGGTGCCGTGACCGGAGGGATCGCTGATCTCCGCGGTGGGATCAAGTGCATCGTAGGTACCTCGAATGAAGGGATAGTCTGCGTAGGCAGGATCGAGGCCGGAATCAAAAACGGCAATGGCTGTTTCGCCGGGAAGCAGATTGAGGTTGATCCCCTCGCCAGTTCCAGCCGATGGAAGCGCCTCGCTGCCAATCGTTGGAAACGCCAGGTTTGGTTCGGTAGCCATAACACCGTCGTGCGCCCGGGCAATACGCATCGCCTCTTCAACCGACATGCCGTCGTTGAGTTTAATACGGTAGATACCGGGCGGATCAATCGCTTCGATCACGGTTCCATTGAGCTTGTTCAGCAGTGCCTTCAAGTTTGCGATAGAGGCTCCTTGGCGAAAACCAATCATGATTTCACCACGGATATATTTCACCCCATTCTGGCCTTCGACCACATCGAGCACTTTTCCCCCCGGGGACAGACGGCGGACGACGGACGGCTTGCCATCGGAAAAAATTCGGATGGAGGAAATTTGAAAAAGATCCCCCAGAGGGCTTTTCTGCCGTTTCCATTCAAGCATATAGCTGTGGGGACTCGCCAGTTGGGCGACGAGCCGCTCGACCTTGGCATTTTTCCAGTCACCGGAAATACGTTTTTGCGTAAGCGATGGATCGATCAGAACTTCGACCCCACGCTGCTCGAACAGCTGCAGCACCTCGGAAAGCGGCACGCCATCAGCCTTGAGCCACACGCGTTCACCTTCGAGCCGCAACGTTGCTGCCGAAAGAGCAAGAGGCAAAAGCAGAAGCAGGATTCCAATGATTGCCACCGCACTTCGTTTAGCTGTCGACACCATGCAACAACTTTGTCCGCCAGGTTTTCGTAAGAACAATTCCATAGGCTTAAAATAAGTTACAAGCTCAGAAAAACAATGCCTCGTTTTCCAACCTCAGCCTCTCCGATGGAAACTACTTAACAATAGGTCTCTTCCTGAATCTAAATTGTGCATTCAAACCGGCCAAAACACTCTGGTCTCTCTCGTAAATATCGTTTATGAACACAACGGATCCATCATCTGCTATCTTGACCGTCCAGTAGAGCAACAGTATGCTGACCGGCTGTTGCAAAGATATCTGCCTGGTCTCCCTTGATTCTATGACTTCCATTAACTCCTGTTGTGACCATTTATCATCATCAAGGAGCAACTCCGCCAATTGAAACGGGTCCTCAATACGGACGCACCCTGAACTAAATGCTCTCTTCTTTGCATCAAATAAAGACCTGCTCGGCGTGTCATGCAGATAAACAGATTGTTCATTGGGAAACATAAACTTAATCTGACCTAGAGCATTATTAGGTCCAGGATCCTGCCGTAATAAATAGGGGAAACCTCTCCTTGGATACCTGGACCAATCAATAGTTTTCACGTCGACACTTTCGCCCTTATAAGTAATAACCCGGAGCCCTCTTTCTCTTAAATAGTCTGGATTTCGCCGAATCTTTGGCAAAAGATCCTCAAGAAAAATAGTCTTGGGAACTGTCCAGGTCGGATTGAGTTCAAGATATGTTATTTGGGACTTGAACACCGGTGTCTTTCGATACGTTGTCCCGACCTGCGACCGTGTCTCAAAAACGGAGACTTTATCAGCAAAATAGTGAACCCGAAAACCTGCAATATCAACCAGTACAAACTTTTCGGGCAAATCATGCATAACCCATCGGACTCGTTCCAGATTGACACGGATCTGGTTAATCTTCTCCAGGGCAGTCCGATTCAACGCTTGCAGGGTGTTTTTACCAACGATACCATCCGAGACTAATGCATGTCTCTTTTGGAAATGCTTTACAGCTTGTTCTAAAATGCTATCAAAGGAGGGATCGTCCTGGTTGTCATCTGCCATATCATTAGTAATAATGAGACGCTTCCTCAGTGAAACCACCCGGCTGTCATTCATCCCCCTCTTTAATGTTAGACCTTTGGCAATCTGCCCCCACCCTCCTTTTACCTGGATATCTCTATAGTGGGCCAAGGCCGAGCGTAGCTGATTATAAACTTTCGCCTGTGGGCGCATGTTCTGAATGAAACCAGCAACTGAACCATCGGCAATGGCCGTTCTGGACATTTGGATAAGCTGATCCAGCTCCACAACAGTTCTATCCATGTTCCAATTGGTATCAAGTTCAACAGGGTCCACTTTTCCTATGAGAAGATGATAGCCAAGACGAACCAGACTATCTGACAGGAGCAGATCAAATTCTGCCAAAAGAGAAGGAGAGACAGGTTCTTCTACAATTAATTGTGCACGGAGTTTTTTAAGGAGTGATAAATGGTAATCAGAGGATTCAAGGCCATCATCCTCTATGGTTTCCAAAGCAAGGATGAGTTGGCCTACGGATTCTTCATTTACCCAGACTGGACGAAAATCAAAGCGTTCATAAAGTGCCGGAAGAACTGTCATTGAAGATATCTGTACGCTATGAACTGTCAAATTTCCATTAGACCTGAGGATCCCTATGCGTTTTTCAATCTCTCCACGAACGATATCGTTGTGAGAAACACGGGTAGCCCGCAGCTGTTTGGAGTTGTCACTCGCATGAGAAGGTGACAAAAGGCAAAGAAGAAGGAAAAAACAACTTATACATTTTATAATTTTCATATGATTCCAGTTGCATTGATGAGTCTGTTGATTTAGTGAGATTTTCGTTCGAGATCAAGGCATATGAAAAAAATAACCGGAGGCATATAGTCGATATCGGAGTCTACGCTTACCTCCGAGGATTATTTTTTTCATATAACGCAGAGATCGGGCGAAAACACAGTAAATCAACGGGCTCATTGATAGCGAGCGATAAAGAGTAAGGGGTGAATAGCCTCGTGAGAAATAAGTGCTTTCACAAAACTATTTTCCTGTTAAAAACAAGAACCATAATCTTACAGGATAAACATCACCGCGTGTTATTGAAAAATCAGCTAAAATAAATTTCACACAATCCTGAATCAACTATGGGAGTACCATGGATACAGAGACAGCCAGAAACATTTTTTGCCAAGATCGGTATGCCGCCCTTACCGGCATTGAAATAGTCGAGGCCGGCAAAGGTTATTGCAAAGCCCGTCTGACTATCAAGGACAAACACCTCAATGCGGCAAACGTCGTCCAGGGCGGCGCTATCTTTACTCTTGCCGATCTGGCTTTTGCCGTGGCATCGAACAGCCAAGGTCAATTGGCCCTGGCGATCAATGTCAATATCTCCTTTCTAGGTAGTAAATCGTCAGGTACCCTCTACGCCACAGCAACTGAAGTGGGCAAACCGAAACGATTAGGTGCCTACGATGTTCTGGTCACCGACGAACAGGGGGACATTATCTCCAGATTTAATGGTATGGTTTATCGAAAAAAACAAAATTTTCCGGAGTGACCAATACGTTGATTGTTAGCATATTCAAGATGGGTCGCCATGGGTTCTTTTTCTTTCGCAAACATTACAGCTTTGTAATGTTTGCGAAAGACTCCTGTAATGTTCTGTGAATATACTTTGAAGCTACCGCAAACATTTATGATGGCGTCGCAAAAACAACATTTTACAAATTTTCCGTCATTCCCGCGAAGGCGGGAATCTAGTTATTTCAAAATCTTCTGGATTCCCGCCTTCGCGGGAATGACAGAGCAGGGGACTTTTTACGAGTTTATCATCTATAAAAATTTGGCAATTTTCAACAGGTTTGAGGAACTACCTATGTTAGAAAAATCACCGCAGTTCATCCCCCCGGCAGCTCCCCCACCATCACCATCATTAGATTCGGTGGGATCTCCACAAACCACAGATGTATACAGTTCAATACAGAGAATCAATGAGGCAGTCAAAGAAAGCTCAAGCTGGATCTCCCCGCTTAAATACGAACTATCCAAGGTTATCGTTGGCCAGGAACACCTTATCGAACGTTTGTTGATCGGCCTGCTGTCAGGTGGACATATCCTCCTTGAGGGACTCCCCGGCCTGGCCAAAACCCTGGCCGTTAAAACCCTGGCCAAGGCGATACAGACCGACTTCAGACGAATCCAGTTCACACCGGACATGCTGCCCGCCGATATTATTGGCACACAGATTTACAATCCACAGCAGACAACCTTTGAGGTGAAACAGGGCCCGATCTTCTCCTCTCTTGTTCTGGCCGATGAAATCAATCGTGCTCCTGCCAAGGTACAGTCCGCACTGCTGGAGGCCATGCAGGAAAAGCAGGTTACCATCGGCGACCAGAGCTTCCGGTTACCCGAGCTTTTTCTGGTCCTTGCCACCCAGAATCCCATCGAACAGGAAGGCACCTACCCGCTCCCGGAGGCCCAGGTCGACCGTTTTATGCTGAAAGTCGTTGTCGGCTATCCCAGCAGAGCCGAGGAGAGAGACATTCTCGATAGTTTCGATCACACCGACTCGGAAAAGCTGGTTACCCCGGTTACCGATCCCCGTGATATCCTGGCCGCCAGAAAGGTCATCAATACCATCTATATGGATGACAAAATTAAAGATTATATCGTCTCTTTAGTCTACGCAACCCGAGAGCCAGAGAGTTTTCAGCTTGAGCTGAAGGAATATATTGAGACAGGCGCTTCCCCAAGAGCCACCATCAATCTCAAGGCTGTGTCACGCTGTCTTGCTTTTCTTGCCGGCCGGGGCTATGTGACGCCGGATGATGTCAAAGCATCGGTAATCGATGTCATGCGACACCGGTTGCGGATCAGTTACGAGGCGGAGGCCGAAGGCATCAGCAGCGAGGATATCATCAGGAAAATCCTCGATACAGTCCCCGTTCCCTGATTTTAAGCGAAACGACCATGGATACATTGCTTACCAGGGAAATCCTCAAAAAAGTTCGCCAGATTGAGGTACGGACAAACCGGTTGGTCAACGACAGCCTTGCCGGCAGCTATCAGTCGGTTTTCAAAGGCCGGGGCATGAACTTTGATGAAGTCCGCGAATATGTCCCGGGCGACGATATCCGCACCATCGACTGGAATGTCACCGCCCGTACCGGAGTCCCCCATATCAAGAAATTCACCGAAGAACGGGAAATGACCATCATGCTGATGATTGACATCAGTGGTTCCGGCGATTTCGGTTCTGCAACCACCTCTAAAAGGGAGATGATGGCAGAAGTGGGCTCGGTTCTGGCCTTTTCTGCAGTTCGCAATAACGACAAGGTCGGCCTGGTCCTCTTTACTGATTCTGTCGAACTCTACATTCCCCCCAAGAAAGGACGAGGACATATTCTGCGAATCATCAGAGAGATCCTCTTTTTCCAGGCAAAGGGAAGGAAAACAGATCTTAAGGTACCCCTCGATTTCACCAGCCGGGTCATAAAAAGAAAATGTGTCGCCTTTCTTATCTCCGATTTCTGCCTGCCAAATAATTTCGACGAAGGCCTGAGGGAACTGCAACCAAAACTGCAGATCAGTAATCGGCGACACGACCTGATAGCAATGATCGTCTCAGATCCAAGGGAATTTGTGCTCCCCGATGTTGGCTGGATCACTTTGGAAGACGCCGAAAGCGGCGAGCAGGTTGATTTAAACACTTCTGATGCCAGCGTCAGAAAACGATATAGTGAAATGGCTGCCGAGAGGCATAAGACGGTGCAAAAAGCCCTTCGCTCTGCAGGCATCGATCTCCTCGACCTTTTTACCGACACCTCGTACCTTCCGGCACTGCTCAGTTTTTTCAGTGCTCGAAAAGGGAGAGCGTCATGATAAAATTTGTCTTAGTTTTCCCTTTGTTGTTGCTTTTTATGCTGCCCGCCTGGAGTTTTGCAGACAGTAACGGCGAAGCGCCTTTAACTCTTTTGAACAAGCCCCAGAAAAGCACCCAGTCAGCACAGAACCAAACTATATCACAGCAAGCCGGGCAGTTACACGACATACACGGCCCTGTTCCAATAAAAGAACAACCGCCTTACCTGTTAATCGCCGGTATCGTCCTTTTTGTTCTCTTGCTAGCGGCCATAATTTTTTGGCTTCTGAAAAAAAGAGGCGAAGCGGCTCCGCCACCTGTTCCTCCCTGGGAAAAAGCCCTGCTGGACCTTGCCGACGCAAAAAGACTGCTCAATCCTGAGCGTGGACTCCAGTATATGGACCGGGTAAGCCAGATCCTGCGTCGTTATATCGAATCAAGGTTTGCCATCCAGTCAACCCGTCAAACCACGCGGGAGTTTCTCCAGAGCCTGACAGGAGTCGGTGGCAAATCACCCTTACAGACTCACAAAAACGCACTGAGGGATTGCCTTGAACAGGCAGACATGGCCAAATTTGCGCACCATATCCCGAAGATTAAAAATCTGGAGATGATGGAAGACGCCGTAACCACTTTTATAAAGAGAAGTGAGCCGCCGGAGACGTCAAAGCCCATAAAACCATCCAGGCAATCACAGCGATCAAAGCGAGGTCGGTCATGAGGTTCCTCCACCCCGAACTGCTTTGGCTGCTCACCTTGCTGCCCCTGTTGGCCTTTCTTTATGGCAGAGCAGGTGGTGCCCCGGCGCTTCTGTTCTCAACCACCTCCCTTGCATCATCTCTTGCTGGAGCCAGAAAGACACGACCAGGTACCCTCCACTTCCTTCTGCGCCTGGTTGTGCTCTTTCTTTTAATCCTGGCCCTTGCCAGACCACAATTGGGAAGCAGCACAACAGAAATTGAGGCCAGCGGCATCGATATCCTTCTTGCGGTCGACGTTTCCGGCTCCATGGAGGCAATGGATTTCACCCTGGGCGGCAGACCTGCCAACCGACTTGAGGTCGTCAAAAAGGTAGTCGATGAATTCATTGAACAACGGCCTAACGACCGGATTGGCCTTCTGGCCTTTGCCGGCCGTCCCTACCTGGTCAGCCCCTTAACCCTTGACCACAGTTGGTTGCGGAAAAGACTTGAATCATTACAAATCGGCATGGTAGAGGATGGGACAGCCATCGGTTCGGCAATCGGCAGCGGTACCAATCGATTAAGAGATAGAAAATCCAAATCCCGTATCTTAATCCTGCTCACCGACGGCATGAATAATGCCGGCCGGATCCCCCCGCTCATTGCTGCCGAAGCCGCCGAGACACTGAACATCAAGGTATATACTATTGGTGCCGGAACTCGTGGCGAGGCACCTATGCCAGTAAGCGACACCTTTGGCCGTCGCAGAATTATCCGGGTACAGGTTGATATCGATGAAGAAACACTGACTCAAGTGGCCGAAAAAACCGGCGCCATTTACTTTCGAGCAACCGATACTGCTTCCCTGTCTAAAATCTATGACGAGATTAACAAGATGGAGACCACGACAAGAACCATTAAAAAATTTGAATCCTACCGGGAGCTGTTTCTGTTCTTTGTTCTCGGAGCCCTGATCCTGCTGAGTCTGGAAATTTTTCAGTCCCGTAAAAAATTGCCTTAAGAGAAAAATTATGGACTTTGCACAACCCCACTGGTTAATCGTTGGCCTTATTGCCTGTATTGGTCTGGCTTTGCTCTTCCGCCTCATGCAGAAGAGGCGACAAGCGGCCCTTGAAAAATTCGCTGCCCACCAGCTCATTGGCCGGCTGACCCGTAATATCTCAGGGAGCAGGAGACGATATAAAAACATTCTGCTTCTGCTGGCGGTTTTTATGTGTTTTTCGGCTCTTGCCCGCCCACAGTATGGCTTTAAATGGGTAGACGTAAAGCGCAAAGGCATTGACCTTCTCTTTGCCCTTGATACCTCGAAAAGCATGCTGGCAGAAGATATTAAACCGTACCGCCTTAAAAGAGCGCATCTGGCAATACTCGATTTTGTCCGACAGTTGGATGGTGACCGGGTGGGTCTCATGCCTTTTGCCGGTTCATCGTATCTCATGTGCCCATTGACACTTGATTACGACGCTTTTGAGCACTCCCTTTCGGCCATAACAACCAACATCATTCCCCGTGGGGGCACCAATATTGCCGCAGTTATCAACAAAGCGGTCGAGACCCTGAACAATGCGGCAAATCATAAAATCTTGATCATTTTAACCGACGGCGAAAATCTAGAAGGGGATGCCATCAAGGCCGCAGAAGAAGCAGCCAAGGTTGGATTAACAATCTATACCGTTGGGGTTGGGACCAGCCAGGGCGAACTCATCCCGATTGGGGGAGAAAGCGGCAAGGGCTTTGTGAAAGACAAACAGGGTAATTTTGTCACCTCCAGGTTAGACAAGACAACACTCTCGGCTATCGCTGAAAAAAGTGGCGGTCTCTATGTAATCCTTGGTGCATCCGGTGAAGGGCTGGAGACCATCTATCAACAAAAACTGGCCCTTATCCCCAAGGAGGAACTGGCGGAACGCAGGCACAAAGTACCGCTGGAAAGATTCGAATGGCCACTCGCTGCTGCACTTTTTTTCCTGATCCTAGAGCTGCTGGTTGGAGAAAGAAAAAAGGCACGCTCCCTGCCTTTTATCAGAACAATACGCCGTACGGTCCGGCGGGGGAAAAAAGTGACTGAAGTAACCGCCATTATCTTGCTTCTCAGCCTCAGTACCGGTACTAAAGCATACTGCTCCAAAGGTGAAGAAGCCTTTGAACGAGGTGACTACCTGCAGGCGTCCGAATATTATCGTGAAAAACTGGAGAGGTCTCCCAATAGCCCGGAACTGAACTATAATTATGGTACAACTTCCTTTAAAAACAACATGTATGACGACGCTATTGAGGCATTTACCAAGGCACTCAAAAGTGACGACATAGAGCTTCAAAAAAAAGCCTACTACAATAGAGGTAACAGCAACTACCAGAAAGGTGTAGAGATGCAACAGGCCGACCCAAAGGCGACGGTCAACCTATGGAAACAAGCTCTTAACTCCCTGGAATCGGCTTTGGAACTCGCGCCCGATGATGCTGATGCCAAGCATAATCATGCGCTCATCAAAAAGCGGCTCGAGGAGCTGGAAAAACAACAGCAGCAGAACCAGCAAAACGAACAAAACCAGCAGAATCAGCAGGAAGGAGATTCGGAAGATCAAAAACAGGACAGTACTGCGCAGCAGGACAATAACCAGCAACAGCCAAACTCAGACCCAAAACAGTCTAAAGATGGGCAGTCAGGGGAAAAACCTGATAGAGAGAAAAAAGAACAGGAAGATAACCGGCAACAGCCACAATCCGCAGAAAAAAATGATGCGGATGCAGACAAGCCAAAACCAATAAATGAACCCCAGGAACAAAATAAAAATCCGGGGGAACAGGCAAATCAAGATGCGTTGCGACAGCAACTTGGTAAGATGACGAGAGAAGAAGCCGAGAAGCTGCTCAATGCCCTGAAGAATGAGGAAGGCGAACTGAATTTCGTTCCATCCGGTCATGGAAATAATGAAAACGATATAGATAAAGATTGGTAATGCGACAAAAACTAACCCCGGTAAACGGGAAAATAAGCCAGGACTCTTTTCAGTACCCCCTTGAGGGGTATAAGTGCCTTGGTGGTCACTTTAAGTTTCCAATTTCAATACACTCTCCAGATTTCTTGTTTTTGTGGCAGAAAATCTGGAGAAAGGCACTAATACTCTTTCAAACTATAACCTGTCTGGCCATACTTGCCTTAAGCACCTTTGGTCCCGGCATCTTGCAGGCCTACGCTGAGGTCACGGTTGAGGCCTCTCTCAGCCATCTCTCATTTCCCCAGGACAAGGCTGCAAGGTTAACCATTATGGTTACCGGCACAAGCCGCAATGCCACTATTGAATTACCGGAAATCGACAATCTCCGGCTGCACAACCAGGGGCAGTCGAGTCAGATAAGTGTTGTCAACGGCACCATCTCTTCCTCAATTTCCCATAAGTACCTTGTCCAGGCTGGAAAACCTGGGCCATATACCATCCCATCCATCAAGGTGA
>WTAT01000326.1 GCA_013139415.1 Desulforhopalus sp. | reverse complement strand
CGCAAGGCCAACATCAATCGATTCGGAGCCTATTTCCTTGATGAGCTCAGGGATGCAATAAACATCGATTATGGTTTGCCGGTAGTATCCTTATCCAATTGAATAAACAGGTAAAAGCCCGCGTTTGAATTTTCTTAATGCATGATATCGCAGGAATCGGTTCCGCACCTCGCCATCTATTTTGCCACCCAGGTGACCACCTCGCCTCGCTCACAAAAAGAGCAACAGCGGGATTTGTCTTTGTTCCTGAGCTTCATGGAGCAGGAATTCGGCAGCACCTCTCGTTCGAGCTGGTCGCCCCGGGTCGCCAGGGATTTTCTTGCTGCCCTGCAAAACACTGTGAAAGATGACGGTTCACGGAAGTGGTCGGACCGGACCATCAACCGGATGAGTGCTCATCTGAAAACCTTCGCCAAGTGGATTCACAAGCACCGGCCGTTTCCCCTGGGCCAGCCGATGGAAAAGATCAAGATACTCTCGATCGGCAACCAGTTGGAGATCGAACGGGCCTTGACCAAACAGGAGCGTAACCGGATCCTCGATGCGGCCGATCAGCTCCTGCTGGTCGGCGGTCGCTCCCGGGATCGGCACCGCGCAACGGTGGAGCAACCCCACCCCAGAGAAAGAACTATCGACCTTACCGGAATCGAGCCATCATCTACACCCTTATTGAAACGGGGATGCGCCGGAGTGCGATAACCAGTTTGAACCTGGTGGATATCGATTTTGACCGGCGAATTTTATCGACAGTAGAGAAGGGCGGCAGTGTCCAGCCCTACCCGATAAGTAAACAAGGGATGGCTGCGATCAGCGATTACCTCGAACAGGAGAGGGCAAGAGATCAGGAGAAATGGCAAGCCCACGCCCTGTTTCTCTCGCCAGCAGCCAATCCCCATGGCGACGGTCGCTTAAATCCAAGGGTTATCAATACGGTGTGGAATCAGGTACGGGATTTTGCCGGGGTCGATAAAGACAAAACTCCCCACTCGGCCCGGCACGGCATGGGGGTGTTCATTATGGAAAAAACCGGCAATGTGGCGGCGGTGCAACGGCAGTTGGGCCACAAGAACGCTTCCTTTTCGCTACAGTATTCGCGAATAACCAATGATGAGCTGAAGCAGATTCTGGATGAAAGATAGGGTGTGACCAGGAATACAGAGAAATGAAAGCCCTGTTTGGCGAGAGGCCGCGCCGAGAAATCACCATCCGGCAATAGAACCGGCAACAATATTACGTGTTGCGTTAATAACATGTTGATATATATTATGTAAAACATATCTCAATTCCGGCAATAAAAAATAATATTTTTCATATGAAAGTTACAGAAAGCATAGGATTGATGGAACCGATGTTGCCGCCAGACGGTGAGCGCAAACTAGAAGACTTGGCTATGGATTTGGCAACAAAAGCCAGTGGTCTAGCTAGCCAATTGTCACCAGCGGTGCGGCAAGGTGTAGGCGATCTTGTCCGATCTATGAACTGCTATTACTCCAATCTTATAGAAGGGCACGATACCCACCCCCGCGATATTGACCGCGCCCTCATGCAAGCTGACTATTCGGCTGACCCGCAAAAGAGAGCCCTGCAGCACGAAGCTGTTGCCCATATAGAAGTTCAGCGGCTCATCGATCACCAAGAAGATCTGGAAGGGGAATCAACAAGTCAGGATTATCTCATCTGGCTGCATCGCGAGTTTTGCGAGCGGTTGCCTGATGAGTTTCTTTGGGTTCAAAATCCGGATACGGGCGAACGCCTTCGCGTAATACCTGGCGAACTCCGAAAAGGATGGGTCCAGGTCGGAAGGCATATCCCGCCAAACGCCGAAGAGCTTCCGCGATTTTTGAACCGGTTTACTGAGGCTTATGACGGAAGAAGGTTGTCGCGAGTCCGTCAAATTATTGCTCTTGGAGCTGCACATCACAGATTGCTTTGGATACATCCCTTTTATGATGGCAACGGGCGTGTGACACGTCTTATGTCACATGCCTCGCTTATACGCTGTGGAATTGGTAGTAGCCTCTGGTCAGTAGCGAGAGGGTTGGCAAGGAACGTTAAAGAATACAAAGAGCTCCTCATGGCTGCAGATGCGCAACGACGGGGAGATCTGGACGGACGCGGAACGTTATCGACACAAACCTTGACAGATTTCTGTGAATTCTTTCTGACCATCTGCATCGACCAGGTCGATTTTATGGCATCGCTGCTTGAGCCGAACGATCTTCTACGACGGATGCGTCTGCATATTCTAGAGGAAGTGGATGCAGGGCGTTTACCAAAAGGTGCATTCCCAATACTTCGTGAAGCGCTTTTGGCCGGAGCGGTGCCCCGAGGCCGCGCGGCAGAGATTACCGGCTATGGTGAACGGATGGCACGAAACGTCGTATCCGACCTTCTGAAAAAAGGCTACCTGAAATCCGACAGCACACGCACCCCGCTTGTACTGTCATTTCCGATTGATGCCATTGAACGATGGTTTCCTCGACTGTACCCTGCTGCTTGAACCCGACTACCATAGCAATATGGGGTATGGCAACGATTCGTTCAAATATTGCAGTAGAAGATTTATGGAATCATGCCGATGATATCAATTTGAGGTGCGGAACCGATTGCTGGAGAGCATGCAAAACCGGGGGAGGCAATGTTGATATTTAACAAACCGGTTGAAATAATACTCGTTTTCCATCACCTTACAGGCGGCTGACATCATTGGTTCTGAGCGTCTCCCCCAGTTTTGCATGCTCTCCGTTATTCTTCCTGCCTGGTATACCTGGTTACAGCTATATGGAGACCATTAAAAACCGGTGGCTGGCCAGTAAACAAAAGGATTCATCATTTCATACAAGCTGATGTTTTTTGCTAATTTTATTGATTGTGTCTTTGGACATCTGGCTAGCCACCGGTTTTTAATGGTCTCCCTCAAGGAACCTGCAAAAACCCATCAGGGGCCAAACTTGTCGCCTGCATTACCATATTTATGGCACGATGCTCCAGCCAGGTCTCTCCCTCTCTGTTGGTCTCCTCATGCCAGAATTTCTCAATTTGTTCGCACACCGGCTGGTAGA
>WTAT01000595.1 GCA_013139415.1 Desulforhopalus sp. | reverse complement strand
AATGAACATGCTGTTTGGAACTGCTCCATTGAAGCTCAAGGAATTCTTGACTGTTCTGGTGCTCAGCAGCATCGGATTTGTGTACCTTGAGGTAAGCAAGAACGCAAGAAGCAAAAAGATAGGCCTTACGGCGGACTAAATCAATGTTGTGGGGTCAGAATAGACCAGTGAGACGTACATCCGGCAGTGCTGACATATTCAGGCCAATCACGATTAAAGAACCCTGCAGCAAGCTGCAGGGAATGTTCTGCCTTGCGGCAGGGCTTCGCGCCGACCGTAAGGAAGTGTGCTATTCTTAGATTCGAAGTTAAAAATGATACCGAACCCGGAGCTCAAGCCTGTTTTCGTTCTGTTTTTCTCCGAACTCAGTGAAGCGACCGCTGTTTAGAACGGTGAAACGCAGACGAAACTCCCAGTTGGTAACGCCGGTGTATGCCAGTTCAGGACTGATGGAATAGCTGTGGTCATCAAGGTTGAGGATGGCGATCAAGCCCGGGGTGAAGTAGAGGATATCAAATGGATCTTTCTGATTGATTTTCAGGTACAGATAATTGCGGCCCACCTGCGGGCTGCCGTATCCCATATTAGATATATTTTTGGCGGTTTGGAAAAGGGTGTCTGTTCCGGTGTTGAGTAGTTGCGTGTCCGCATCGGCAACCAGTTGATAAAAACGCCCCCGTTCCGATTCTGAGAAACCGGCACCATTGTGATAAAATTCAATAATTGTAGTGAGATCGCTTTCGGTCAGATACCGCAGACCCAGCAGGTACCTTTCTGCGGAAAGCTCGCGTTTGGTTAATGTGCCGGTTTCAGAAAGATAATTCTGCTCAAGATCGGTTAGATAGGCAAATTCACCGTGGATTTCAAAGTTCGAGGACAGGTTTCTTGAAAAATCGACACCATATCGGGTCGAGCGGCTGTTGCCACTAAATATTGCAAAATCAATATCCGTATCCCGATAGAGCATATAAAGTTTGGCAGCAAGATTCAGATTATTCACTTCGCCAAAATCTTCATTGACATCCTCCCAGACCGGCAGGACTACAGTTGTGAGGGCAACTGTTTGTAAAGATCCGCTAAAACTCTTTATGATATCAATGCCGGCACCGATATATCCTTCCAAAGCCTCCTCGGGGTCGTTGGGATCTTTGGGTCGATCAATAAACCCCACCGGGTTCCAGGCATATCCCTTGCCCCACTTGAAAACCTTCTTCCCCAGATCAACCGTGACAAACGGCGAGGGCTTAAGACTCAAGTTGGCGTCATAAACATCCGCGGTATCTGACGAGCCGACATCGTCCCGCCCAGCTGCGGCCCGCAGCACCAAGTTGAAGGCCCCCATACCCCTTTTATATCGGCTTTCCAGCTGCAGGGCCCCGGTAAGGCGGTCAAGGACGCTACGGGGGTCTTCATAATAATTCAGCTTATAGAATGCCCCGTCAGTATTGAGATCAATATGTTCCCACTTGATCTCTGCATACCCACCCCATTCAAATTTTTTTGGCTCGAACTCCTCCAGGTCAAAACTGTAATTCTCTTCAGCCATAGCATGGGAGTGCGGGGAAAATAAGAACAGGCTGACAAGGAAGAAGAGGATACTGCGTAATATCCGACCACAGCCGTGTCTCATCGCAATTCATTAATCCGGGGCAGATAATTTAGCGTAAACACCTCATCGGCAAGTTTTTTCTTGTTGATCTTGGCGTAAAGCATTACGGATTTATACCCTTTATACAGGGGGCTGTCGGTCTCAAGAACAGATGGCCGTACAAGATCGCCACCGAATTCCTTTATTTCCTTATAATAAAGGGTTTTAATCAGCATGCCGCTGGCGCCATAACATTCAATGGTAATGGGCACCATGGTTTTTTTGTCCACCCCCATCTTTAAACGGTCATAGGCCACTGATGAGGTTTTGGCTTTGCAATTGAGGACATATATATCCGCTGTTTCCTCCAGAATGGCGGCGTCATACTCTGCTCGGTAGTCCAGACGCAATATGTCGGAATTGTTGAAAACACCGCCTACCACAGACTGCAGGCTCGTAATGCGCAGCGGTTTTCCCACGCTGGGGATATAAAGCCACATGTTGTCGCCTAGCCGGAGGGTTGATCTCCCTTTTTCACTAGCAGGAGACAGAAACAGAGCGACCATCTTGTCCGGCCCTTTTTTCACCGTGTAAAGGACATACTCCTTTTTGCTGCCATCCGGTTCCACGTTGATGAGTTTTCGGTACATTTCATAGGACTCGGGCTGGAGGTTGCGATCCACCTGAAGCAGAATTTCATTGCCGTCGATAGCTAAGGCCGAGGAAGCAATGGCCACAAATAACATGACGGCTCCAACAAAGAATCCCCTTTTCATAAGTCACCTCACTAAGTGATATTTTATCTTAAAAGTTTTTCAACAGCCTTTTTCACGATGCCTGTTGCCTCATGATGCTTTATCCCTTTTGCTTCCAAGGCTTTCGCCATCTTATAGCCGAAAGCACCTGCTACCACTACGGTAACATTTTTTTCGGCAAGAAGGTCTGCCGCTTTTGGCCCGGCGCCCCTCGCAGCACCACGAAACGGATTAGAAATGACCTCCAGAAGTTTTCCACCTTTGTCAAAGATCAAATAATACGGAGCATGTGCTGCTTTATTGCTTATTTGG
>WTAT01000106.1 GCA_013139415.1 Desulforhopalus sp. | reverse complement strand
ATTGCTTAAAATGCAGAAAGAGCCCACACGATATGAGTTTAGTGCCTTACTCCTGGAAGCCTGTCATAAAAAACAAGAAATCTGGAGAGTGTTTTGACATTAGGAACTTAAAGTAACCTCCAGATAGCGAACGTAGGGAGACCTTCGAGGCACTTATCCCCGCAAAGCACGGGGACTAAAAAGAGTACCCCCTTGTGGGGTGTTAGGTGCTTCCTGGAGAAGCACCTGACGGGCTTATTCCGCTTTGACCGGATTGGTCAGGATTCCTATATTTTCTATCTCCACCTCAATTACATCGCCGTCCTGCAATGGACCAACGCCGCTTGGCGTTCCGGTGATAATGATGTCGCCGGCTTCGAGAGTAAAGTTTTTGGAGATAAAGGTTAGTATTTCCGGAATCTTAAAGATCATTTGCCGAGTGTTGGAGCTCTGGACGACCTGACCGTTGAGACGACATTCTATCTTAAGATTCTGTGGATCGCCTATATCTTCCGGTGTGACAATTACCGGGCCGATCGGACCAAAAGTATCCAGCGATTTACCGCGGTACCATCCAGATTTATCACCTTTTTGCAGATTACGCTGGCTGATGTCATTGAAACAGGTAAACCCGAGGATGTGGTTCATGGCGGTGTCGGCGGAAAGGTTTTTCACCCGGTCTTTTATGATGATTGCAAGTTCCGCTTCGTGGTCGGTCCGGCAATTGGTAAATCCGTATTCTCCAAGAAATGCAGGTAAAATGATCGGCTCACCAGGTCCGATCAGCACGTTTGGTGTTTTGGGGAAAAGTATCGGTTCGGTGGGAATCTCTTCGGTGAAATTTTGCACGTCAACCGATTGGCTTTCCTTGATATGCTCCAGATAGTTCAGGCCCAGCGCCACAATCTTGCTCGGATTGACCACATAGTCGCCACCATTTGACATGGGCAGTGTTATTTCCATTGGGATTCCCCTCCTTATGTCCCGTTTACCGGGGTTAGTGGGCATTCATTTTTGAAAAACTTCTTACCTCTTATTTCTATAGAGCGACAGACTTTTGCCGACCATCCATAATCTTGTAGGCACAAAATTCACCGCACATGGTACATGCACCGTGGGCGTCCGCGACTTCTGCCGTTGCTCCGCGTCGCTTGCGAGCCAGAGGAGGATCGAGGGCGAGTTCATACTGCTTCTCCCAGTCCAGGGATTTTCGTGCTTTGGAGATGGCGATATCCCTTTCGATTGCCCCGGGGATGCCTTTGACGATATCCGCTGCATGACCCGCTAGTCTGGTGGCCATTACCCCGTCATGAACGTCTTGAGGTGTTGGCAGGCAGAGATGTTCGCTTGGAGTGACATAGCAGAGGAAATCGGCACCGGCACTTGCCGCGATGGCACCACCAATGGCGCTGGTAATATGATCGTAACCGGGAGCAATATCTGTCACCAGTGGACCAAGCACATAAAAAGGCGCCCCGTGGCAGGTGCGTTTCTGAAGCTTGATATTGGCCTCGACCTGATTGAGCGGCACATGTCCCGGGCCTTCGATCATTACCTGAATTCCTTGATCCCAGGCCCTCTGGGTCAGTTCGCCAAGGGTGATCAGCTCGTGAATCTGGGCCCTGTCCGTGGCATCGGCAATGCATCCGGGGCGAAAACCGTCTCCTAAAGAGAGGGTTGCATCATAGGGTTTTATCAGCTCCAGCAGACGGTCATAATATTCGTAGAGTGGATTTTCCGCCTCGTTGTGCGACATCCAGGCGCAGGTGAAGGAGCCGCCCCGTGACACCACATCCATCAACCGGCCTTCCCGGTCCATAAATTCCAGGGTACGGCGGGTTACTCCACAGTGAACAGTAATAAAATCAATCCCATCATCGAGGTGTTTTTTGATTCCGGCAAAGATGTCGTCGACACTCATATCGACAATGGCTTTACCTTTTTTCATCACTGTGTCGCAGGCGGCCTGGTAAAGGGGAACGGAACCTATGCAGATATCGGTTTCGGCGATTATGGCTGCGCGAATTTCGTCAATGGGGCCCCCGGTGGAGAGATCCATGATAGAATCGGCACCGGCGTTTACAGCGACCTGTGCTTTTTCCAACTCGTTGTCAATGCTGGTGTCGTCTTTACTCGTACCGATATTGGCGTTGACCCGAGTTCGTATTCCCTCACCAACGGCCAGCGGTTTGCCATTGAGGTGGAGATTATTATGACAGATGATGGCAGTTCCCCCGGCAATGTTGGCCCGCAGGGATTCAGGGGAGATGGAAGCTTCCCTTGCCGCTTCTTTCATTTTATCTGTTATCTTCCCTTCCCGGGCGTATTCCATCTGGGTTTTCATTACTTTCTTCTCCTCTTATTTTGGACAAAAAAAAAGACCGCAGGAAGCGGTCTTCAGAGGAGCAGGTTGGTACGTGCTCTATTGGTCCGTTCCCTACGCCGGTATCAACCGGATCAGGTTCAAAGGGTCACTCCGCTGTTGCGGAATTCTCAGTCCGTAGACTCGCCCAGGGGTTTTTATTCAATTGTGGCAAGGAAGTTACCTTGTCTGTTCAGGGCCGTCAAGCATTAAGCCCCAGTAGTCTGGAAAAGCTTGCTTAAGGTTTTAGGGATGCATACATACTCTTTAAGCCATTACTTTGTGAGAAAGAGACTCAAGGTAGCCTCAATTTTATACAGAACAATACCAACACAGGGAGCATATTATGGTACTGACACCTTCCACCATGCAGGAACTTGGAATCAAAGCACCTGACTTTACTCTTCCAAACCCGGCCGGAGTCCATTATTCACTCTCGGACTGGTCAATTATTAAAGGATTACTGGTCATTTTTATGTGTAATCATTGTCCGTACGTTATTCATATTCGCCAGAAACTGGTGGAGAAGATTCAAGAATATCAGGGGCAGGGGATTACGGTTGTGGCCATTAACAGCAATGATTTCAATGTTTATCCCGATGATAATCCTGTAAATATGGCGCTTGATTCCAAAACGCACGGTTATACTTTTCCATATCTGGTTGATGAGCAGCAACAGGTGGCGAAAGTCTATGGGGCAGCCTGTACGCCGGACTTTTTCCTTTTTGATGCTGAGCAAAAGCTTGTCTACCGGGGACAGTTCGACAGTGCCAGACCGGGAAACAATGAACCGGTCACCGGAGCAGATCTGTCCTCTGCTATTGAACAACTGGTTGCTGGAAAGCCGGTATTTATGGAGCAGCGGCCGAGTATGGGCTGCAATATTAAATGGAAGCCGGGAAATGAGCCGGATTATTTCGGATCAAAGTAAAGTTTATAGGTAGAACGCCAAGTGGTTTGAAACTAACAGGTGTAATAACCATCGATCAAAGAAGCTTACTTCAGTTCCTTACGAGTTTTCATGGTGTTTGAGCCCCGTGTGACGGTGGCGATACCAACCCCCAGTTTCTCGGCGACCTGACGTTGCGGAACTCCCTGTTCCAGCATCTCAAAAATCTGCAGACGATTAGCCACGTCAACCAGCTCACTTGAAGCAAGTAGCCCCCGTAACGCCTCTTCCATCTGTTCCGCAGTCTCCCGGGCAAGCAAATGATTGACTAAATGAGAAATGTAATTTACTGTCGCATCCATGTACTAGTACACTAGTACGAACTGGTTTTGAGTCAACTGTTTTCTCGTCGTGCCTGGTCTGATACTGGCTGAACTCACGACGTCCATTGTCGTCGTGGGAGTCTGTTGCCACAATGTTTCAGGATTTACTGCAATACACCTTTTCCGGTATGACGAGCGGCGCGATATATGCACTCATCGCTCTGGGGTTTTGTGTGGTCAATAACACCATGGGGATTGTCAACTTTGTGCAGGTTGACTTTGTCACTCTTGGTGGCATGCTGATGTTCACCTGTCTGTTTGGTGCAGGCTTACCTGTGGTGCCGGGACTACTTCTGGCAGTCGCCGGGGTAGCAGTTGTTGCCATGGTCGTGGAACGCTTCGGTTTACGTCCGGCCAGGTCCAATAATCACCTGGTACTGATCTTCCTCACCGTCGGCCTCTCTATCATCCTGCGGGGCATTATCAAATTGATCTGGGGCAAAAACCGGATGGCCTTACCGCCGCTCACTCCCGATCAACCAATTAATATTTTGGGTGCAAGCGTGCTGCCCCAAGCACTGTGGATTCTCCTGCTCACCGTTGTCGCCATTGCTCTTCTCACCTGGTTTTTCTACAAAACGTCTCTTGGACTCTCCATGCGGGCAGTCGCCTCAAACCCCACCGCAGCTGCCGTTGTGGGTATTCCGGCGGGCCGGGTCCGCTTGACCAGTTATGCCATCGCCGGTGCCCTGGGTGGCCTTGCGGGGGTGCTCGTTACACCGATCACAACACTCAATTACGATGTTGGGGTTCTTCTGGGACTTAAAGGATTTGCTGCTGCCATCCTGGGCGGTTTTGGCTCTTTTCCGGGAGCAATTCTTGGCGGGCTGGGACTGGGGCTGCTGGAATCCCTTTCCGCCGGCTATATCTCAAGCGCCTATAAGGATGTGGTCGCTTTTGTTGTCTTACTGTTAGTGTTGTTTGTTCGACCGAAAGGATTACTTGGGAAATGATACTGATCAGTCTCGGGTTATAAGTTTTTCGAGATTTTCACTTTTGATAAACATAAATAGAGATGGCTAAGTAAAAAGCTTCATATGAGAGGCGCGCAAAATATCTATTATTTCGGCGTACTAGAGTACGTCGTGATGATAGATATTTTGTACCCCAAGGGCACTTCCTACGGGCGCACAACGAAGCAGATAAGCGTAGACTTCGGATGAAGAATTTTTACGACGCCATTAAGGATATTATGAAGAAAGAACTAATGATGGGAAACGATGCAATCGGACGAGGGCTGATTGAAGCCGGCTGTCAGGTTGCTGCCGCGTATCCGGGGACACCATCCACGGAGATCCTGCAGAGTGTTATTAACAGGAAGGATCAGGCGGTAAGTCCACTGCATATTGAATGGTCGGTAAACGAAAAAATTGCCTTTGAGGTCGCCTTGGCCGCCAGTTACACCGGTAAGCGATCCGTTGCTGTGATGAAACAGGTTGGACTCAATGTTGCCGCCGACCCCTTTATGCGTACCGCCTATCTTGGAGTAAAAGGTGGCATGCTCACAGTAGTTGCCGATGACCCGGGACCACATAGTTCTCAAAACGAGCAGGATACCAGACTTTTTTGTCTGCAGGGGCGCGTTCCTGTACTTGATCCGGCAAGTCCTGCCGAGGCTAAGGCTATGATCGAGCCAGCGTATTTGCTCTCGGAAAAATACGAGATGAATATAGTTCTGCGCCCGACCACTCGTGTCTGCCACTCACGTCAAAGTGTCGCTCTGGCTGAACCGGTTCAGCTGGAACGTAGCTCAGCTTTTGAACCAAACACCGGTCGCTGGTGCGCCACCCCGGCTTTTCTGCCAGGTCTGCACCGTAGTTTAAACGCCAAACTGGAACAGATAGCTCAGGAACCAGACTGGCAACCACGACTGAAAGTCGGGGATAACAGCCAGCCACGAGTTGCCCTGGTCGCCTCCGGGATCGCCTACGCCAACCTTGTTGATCTGCTGGATGAACTCGGGCTAAGCGGTACCATCGATCTTTATCAGGTGCAGATGCCTTACCCGCTGAATCCTGAATTTATTCAACACCTGCACAAGGATTATGAGCGTCTGCTTATTCTCGAAGAAACCTACCCGGTAATCGAATTGCAGCTTGCACATCCCGGTGCAAGCGGTAAACAGACCGGGGCGGTACCACGGGAAGGAGAGCTGACACCTGATGTGCTCTATCAGGCTCTGGCCGATTTTCTTAGTCTTGAAATGCCGAAGAATCTTCCTGCAGAAGGGCGGGGCCAGCGTCCTTCTCTTTGTCCCGGTTGTCCGCATCGAGCCGCTTTTTATTCTATCAAAAAAACCTTCCCCGAAGGTATATTTCCTTCTGACATAGGTTGCTACACCCTGGGGATGAACCTTGATGCCGTCCACACCGTCCATTGTATGGGAGCCTGTATCAGCCAGGGTGCCGGTTTTCATCAATCCTACAAACAGGATGGCGGCACGGTGCCCACCGTGGTTGTCACCATTGGTGACTCCACCTTCTTTCATGCCGGCGTTCCCGCACTCATAAACGCTGTTCTCCAGGATGCCCGTATCATTGTTGTCATTCTCGATAATACCACAACGGCTATGACCGGCGGACAACCTGTTCCGCATATGGGGGGGACTGCAGACGGTAGAAAAACCAAGGCGATTGCTATTGAGCCGCTGGTGAAAGCAAGCGGAGTTGATTTTATCGAAAGCTGCGACCCTTACCAGCATGAACGTTTTGAAGAGTTATTGAAAAAAGCCGACGCCCATACCCGCAGTGAGGATGGCGGCGTTGCTGTGCTTATCTCCCGCCATGGCTGTCTGATGGATCCGGCAGTTCGTAAAATGCAGGAAGCCCCGGCTGTGACCATCACCGAAGAATGCATCGGCTGTGGCCAATGCGTTGAGGATTTCGAGTGCCCGGCACTGTCTATGGACGAGGAAAACGGAGTAGCCAGGGTCGACACCGACCGTTGTCACGGTTGCGGAACCTGCATTCCGGTATGCCCTGTGCAGGCAATCATCCCGAAGGAGGATGTATGAAACAGCAAATAATCGTCAGTGGAATCGGTGGTCAGGGAGTTCTTTTTCTTACCAGGGTTATTGCCCAGGCAGCTGTTGATCGTGGGATACCAGTACTTACCTCAGAAAGTCATGGCATGGCCCAGCGCGGGGGAACCGTCCTCTCCACCCTCAAGGTGGGTGATTTCGCCGCCCCTTTGATCCGCACAGGTCAGGCCGATGTGGCGCTGTTGCTCTGGGATGCAAATCTTGCGGTGCATCGTTCTCTGCTAAAAGATGATGGAGCGCTGCTCATCAACTCAGACAAAGAGGGGGAAGGGGATAGGGTGGATGGCTCCGGGATTGCTCGAGAAATGGGAAACGCTGTGCTCTCTAACTTGGTTCTGCTTGGTCTGGCGGTAAGTAAGAATGCACTGTTCTGCAGCGAAGAGGAATGCGTCGTGGCTATTCGAAAACTCGCTCCGGCCAAATTCGTGGAGCAAAATCTCCAGGCCTTTCATACCGGGATGAAAATTTAGCCAAATGATGTCAGTACGCGACAAGTTTTTCTATTTCATCTACCTGCATCGAACCGGGCTTACTGTAACACTGTTGTCAACTGCTCTGCTGCTCTTTCCGTTTTATGAGGATAATCCCTACACCCTGGGTGTGACCAATCTGATTGCCATCAACACCATTGTGGTACTGGGGCTCAACCTCTTTATCGGCTATGCAGGGCAGATCTCGCTGGGGCATGCCGCTTTTTTCGGCCTTGGTGCCTACGGTTCGGCAATCACCACGGGAACCTATGGGCTGCCACCCTGGCCATCCATGGTACTTGTTGCACTCCTGGTTGGCCTTGTCGCTCTCTTGATCGGAATACCCATTTTACGATTATCCGGGCATTATCTGGCGATGGCAACCCTGGGTTTTAACTTCGTAGTGCATAGCGTGCTTCTTGAGTGGGATGAACTTACCGGCGGTCCCAGTGGTTTTTCCGGCATCCCATATTTGGGTTTTGGTGATTTCTCATTTGACGATGAAGTTCGCCTTCACTACCTGCTTTGGGGCTTTGCCATGATTTGCCTGTTGCTTTGCCTCAATCTGGTGCGCAGTGGTGTAGGCCGCGGCTTGTCAGCACTCGCCGAAGATGAAACAGCTGCTGCGGCGCTGGGTGTCAATACGCGGAACGCCAAGATCAAGGTGTTTGTACTCTCTGCAGTAATGGCATCGATTGCCGGAAGCCTCTTTGCCCATTGTTATGCCTTTATCAGTCCGGATTCATTCGGCATATTCACCTCCACAGATATGGTGATCATGGTGGTCGTCGGCGGTATGGGCTCGATCTGGGGTTCGTTGTTCGGTGCCGGATTAATAACCCTGTTGCCCGAGTGGATAGGTATATTTGAAACCTATAAGGATTTTGTCCATGGAGGTATTTTGGTAATAGTCCTTATGTTCCTGCCCCAGGGACTTGTCACTGGTCTTGTCGATATGCTCAAAGTGCGGCTGGCCCTGAGGAGACGGGAGGCGCGATGATGCTGCAACTTAACTCGGTGTGTAAGAACTTTGGCGGCCTGCCTGCCTTAAGCGATGTCTCCTTTAATGTACCGAAAGGTCAACTAACAGCCCTCATCGGTCCAAACGGAGCTGGGAAATCCACCCTCATAAACTGCATCACCGGGGTGCTGACAGCAAGCAGTGGCTCTATAATATTTCAGGATAAAGAGATTGCCGAACTCCCGGCATATGAGATCAGCCGTCTGGGTATCAGCCGCACCTTTCAGAATCTACGCCTTTTTCCGCGCCTTAGCGTGCTGGATAATGTGCTGACCGGCCTGACCTGCAAGGGTGGACGATCCATGCTCATGGCAATGTTGCGGCTCCCCTATCTTCGCCACCGTGAGCGACAGTTAAAGCTGCGCTCGCTTGAAGCATTGGATCGCTTCGGCCTCAGCGATAAGATCAATTGGCCAGCTGAAGTTCTCGCCTATGGTGATAAAAAAAGGGTTGAGCTGGCGCGTGCCACCGTCGGCAGACCTGACCTGCTGTTACTGGATGAACCAGTAGCTGGATTAAATGGCGAGGAAACTGCAGCAGTTGGCGAGCAGTTAAAGCTTTTGCGACGTGCAGGGCACACCCTGCTCCTTGTCGAGCACGATATGGATCTGGTGATGGAGATTGCCGACCAGGTGGTGGTGCTGGACAGTGGGCGTTGCATTGCTACCGGAACACCGGATGAAGTGCGGCGAAACCCTCTGGTACTTGAAGCGTATCTGGGACGAGTGGAGGCCACGGCCTGATGCTGAAAATCAACAATCTTACCGCCCATTATAGTGCCGCACAGGCTCTCTTTGGCATAGACCTGAGTGTAGCAGCTGGCGAAACCGTCGCCCTTGTCGGAGCTAATGGTGCCGGCAAAAGCACCCTGCTCAAATGTTTGATGGGGCTGCATAAACCTGCGGGTGGCACGATCTTTCTGGATGGCAAGAACATTACCAAAACCACACCTGCCGGAATGGTGCGTCTCGGAGTTGCTTTATCCCCGGAAGGCCGTGAAGTATTCAGCCATCTCTCCGTGCTTGAAAACCTGCAACTGGGGGCCATTCCACTCAAGTTAGCAAAAGCCGAACAAATCCGTCGTATGACTGCGGTTTTCAGTCGGTTTCCCAAATTGCAGGAGCGAAAAGATCAGCTTGCAGGCACACTTTCCGGTGGCGAACAACAGATGCTGGCTATGGGCCGCGCGCTGATTGCTCAGCCACGCCTGTTGCTGCTGGATGAACCAAGTCTTGGCCTGGCCCCTCGCATTATGGATGAGATCTTTGCCATAATTCGTCAGCTTGCCCGCGGTGGAACCACAATACTTTTAGTGGAACAAAACGCTGCACGAGCTTTGTCAGCTTCGGACAAAGCCTATCTGCTGGCCAACGGCCGGATCGTCGAGCACGGGAAAAGTGATCAGCTCCTGAACGATCCGGCATTACGTTCTGCTTTTCTTGGCGCAGCAAGTGATGAAAATCCCGCAGCCAGCCGACTTGGCGCTGCAGGTCTGACCAATATCCGTTTGGAGAAACCCGATATGCACACACGCGATTTTATGCCCGCTTTTCAAAATGAAGAAGAACTTAAAAGCCATCAGCTGAAAGGGCTGAAGTGGACCGTGCGCCACGCCTATGAAGGTTCGGCCCACTACCGCGAAAAGTTCGAGGCTGCAGATGTCAGCCCGGATGCAATCCAGAGCCTGGATGATTTGCGAAAACTGCCATTTACCACAGCCGACGATCTACGTACAGGATATCCTTTCCCACTTCGTGCTGTTCCTTTCGAACAGATTGTGCGTGTTCATGCCAGCTCGGGAACAACCGGGAAACGAAAAGTGCTCAGTTACACGCAAAAAGACCTGGATGACTGGATCAGTTTCTTTGCCCGCTGTTACCAGATGGCGGGGGTTACCCCGCTGGATCGTGTACAGATTGCTGTTGGTTACGGGGTGTGGACCGCAGGGATGGGATTTCAGCTCGGCTGTGAAAAAATCGGGGCGCTGGCAGTACCGATCGGCCCCGGCAATATTGATATGCAAATCCAGTTTCTCCTCGATTTTCAGTCAACCGTGTTCTGTTCAACCGCCTCCATGGCTCTGCTGATGGCAGAGGAAATCCATCAGCGGGGCATCGCCGACAAAATCAATGTGAAAAAAATCATTTATGGCTCCGAACGTTCCAGTCGATCCATGCGCCAGAAGATCTCTGATCTCTTTGGTGGCGCCGAGCTGTTCGATATTACCGGCCTGACAGAGCTCTATGGCCCTGGTACCGGAATAGAGTGCTCCGATCATGATTGTATCCATTACTGGGCAGATTACTATCTGCTGGAAATTCTCGACCCGGACACGCTCAAGCCTGTCCCGGACGGGGAGTGGGGGGAAATGGTCGTTACCAGCCTTTGCAAAGAAGGAGCACCACTTATCCGTTATCGTACCCGCGACATTACCCGCCTGATTCCCGGTCCCTGTTCCTGTGGCAGCATTTTGCCGCGACACTCCCGAATCAGGGGGCGTTCCGATGACACCATCAAATTCCGTGGTGTCAATATCTACCCGAGCAGTATCGACACGATCCTCTCGGCGGTACCGGGGCTCGGTTCTGAATATCAGATTCATTTAAAGCGGGATAGTGCCGAACGCGATCACATGAATCTCTTGGTGGAACGTGCCGAAGGTGTTGATGGTGGCAGGGCGCCTGAGCTTATTCATGAGGTTAGCCACCAGATTAAAAAACAGCTGCTGGTATCGGTAAAAACTGAGCTGGTGGATTACGGTACGCTACCCCGCTCAGAAAAAAAGATCCAGCGTGTATTTGATAACCGAATTCAAGACGAAATCGTATAACAATTAATTTCACCAAGGAGGAGAGACACCAATGAAAAAATTATTGGCCGCACTGATCTTTATGACCTTACTCGCCCCAGCCGTGTACGCGTCAGATACAATCAAGCTGGGAGCCTTTTTTGACCTCTCAGGCCGAGGTGCATTTATCGGTACTCCCACTAAACTCGTGGCTGAGATGGTGGTAGAAAAGCTCAACGCAGAAGGTGGGATAAATGGTCAGCAGCTGGAGTTGATTATTGCCGACACTGAGGCGAATCCGGCGAAAACTGCTTCGATTGCCAAGAAGTTTATCTATAAAGATGGAGTTGTCGCCATCATCGGACCCACTCTCACCGATACCGGAATGAACGTTAAAAAAGTCGTCGATAAAGGACAGACCCCAACCTTTATGACTGTTGGTGGTGATCCTGTCATCATGGGTGGAAAATTCGGCCCATTTAAATATGTCTTTAAGTCTCCACAGCGCTCAAGTATAGCTGTGAAACGCTTATTCATCTATCTTAAGGAAAAAGGCCTGACCAGGGTTGCCCTGCTTTCTGCGGCCGATGGTTTTGGTAAGGATGGCGCACGCTGGATGGATAAACTGGCCCCTGAATACGGCATTGAGATTATCGCCCGGGAATCGTTCGGTACCCGCGACACCGACATGACCGCTCAGCTCACCAAGGTGAAAAATGCAAGCCCACAGGCCATTATTGCCTGGACCATCGGACCTGCCGGTTCGATTATCGCCAAAAACAAAGTTCAGCTTGGGATCGACCTGCCACTGTTTCAGTGCCATGGCCTGCCGGATCCGAAATATATTGAACTGGCCGGAGCTGCAAGTGAAGGAGACCGTATGCCCGCTACGAAGCTTATGGTAGTTAGTGAGCTGGCCGACAGTGATCCGCAGAAAGCTGTGATTCAGGAATTTGTTAAACTATATACAGAGAAAGGCTACGATAAACAGTTCCCGATCAATACTCATTCGGGTTATGCCTGGGATGCCATCATGATGGTTGCGGGTGCCATAAAGAAGGTGGGAACAGATAAAGAAGCATTGCGTAACGAGATCGAAGGCACTAAAAACTACGTTGGTGTTTCCGGAACCTACAACATCACAGCAGAAGACCATAATGGCCTGGATGTCGATTCAATGGTGATGGTAGAAGTGAAAAACGGCAAGTTTACCCTGGCGAAATAAAGCAGCTGTATGTTCCCATAAGGCTGTACTGAAGAGAGGCGCGTTTGTGGGAGTGGAAATTACCAACGCCTTATAGTATAGAAAAAAGAAGTTCCTGGTTGCAGCTCTTTGGTCAGGGACTTCTTACTTTCAAAACGCTATGAGCGTTTTCATAGCTAACACAAATAAGATGAGAGAAATCGATGAAAATATTACAAATTGTATTAGGGATTGCCATATTATGTGCATCGACGACTGCATTTGCTCAGAAGTCGGGCCAGAGTTCACAGATTTCCATAGGTATTGTTGAAAACGCCAGGCAGGTAGACCTTTCGCGAAACAATACTGGTAAAGGTCTCGCTGCTGGTACGGCTGTTGGTGCACTTCGTAATTCAAACAATAGAACGCGTAGTGTTGTAACTGGTGCTGTTATTGGTGGTGCTGTTGGTAAAGCGACCAGTAAAAGTGAACAAGGCAGGGAGTATGCCGTTAGAACAGGACCCAACAGTCTTATAACTGTAGTATCCAATCAGACGGAAATTCGTCTTGGTGATTGTGTATCGGTACAGCAGTCTGGGGGAATGGCAAATGTTACCCGTATTGACCCGAATAGATGCTCACAAGTGGCGGTGAAGAAAGAACAATCTCAACCAATAGCTCCATCTGGTAACAACGCTTGCGAAACGGCCAAGGCAGATTTTGCTAAGGCCTCTACCCAGGAAGCGTTAGATTTGGCGAAACAGAAAATGGATGTGCTTTGTAAATAAAGAATCCACCCTCAAAGAGGGGGTATTGAGCTTACCCCTAAAAGGGGTTGAGTATACCTCTTGCCCCCTGAGGGGGGCGAGGTTAGTTGGCCCCATTGTCTTAACCCCGGTAAACGGGAAGTAAGCCGGGATTCTTTTCAATACCCCCTTCAGATTTCTTGCTATTTATACCCGTCAGGTAAGCAACAGACTCCGAGCGGGCACTAAAAAGAGTACCCTTCAGGGGGGGTACTGACAAGAGTGACAGGAAGTGCCACCTCACCGTCGAGTATCTTCAATCGGTATTTCGGTGTCCAGGCTATATGGTACTGGCAATGCCAAATTGTATGTGAAAATTTCATGGTTGCCGGTGGATCATGAGTCTTGAAAGGTGCTCAATCCTATATACAGGAGCTATCATTTTGGGGCTGGCGAGTTGCTGCTCTTCTCTCCACGGTTCTGGTCCATCACCTTCAAGAGTTCCATGGCAGCGGGATTACCCGGCGAGACTTGCAACACCTCTTCTGCCAATGCACGGGCCTCATGGTTCATTCTGAAATTCAGATAGAGATTAGCGAGAGTAACGAAATATTCAGCAACTTCCGGATCCTGCAATACCGCCTTTTTCAGGGCCTCTACACCTTCCTGCCAACGTTCGAGTTTCAACAGGGCAAGAGCGTAATTGTAGCGTGCACGTGAATAGTGGACCATTCCATCAGCAGCACTGCGAAGATACGAGGCGGCTTCATCATACTTTCCCATCTCAGAGAGCAGTAGACCAAGAGAGTATTGTATTTGAAACAGCTGGGGTTTTGTAGCAACGACTTCCCGCAAGAGCTTTTCAGCATCCCCGTTTTTCCCCAGCCGATTGTATTCCATAGCAAGGTTTATCTTGGTAGGTGTGAACTGGTCGTCGATGCTGAGGGCGGCCAGGAAATATTCCAGAGCCTGGTCAGTATTTCCCAAAGCTCTTTCAAGGTTGCCTAGGTTAAAGCGCTGTGGGGCAAAGTCAGCATTGTATTCCATTGATTGGCGGTATTCATCCAGATTCTGCTGCATGATCTGCCGGTCGTCTTCTCGTAATCGTTCCCTGGGGATAGCTGCAAGTTTCACTGCAGCCTCCAGCCTCACTGCTTTAACAGGATCGTAAAGCTTTGGTGCGATAAGCTTCAGTTCAATTTCCTCATCGGGCTGTTCCATACTCCTTAATGCAGTGTGCCGAAGGAGTGCGTCATCACTTTCCAGCGCTTTCTCCAGTGTTACAGTAGTTTGTGGGCCAGGGTAATTGCTCAACAATGAAAGGGCTGTAGCACGTACTATTGTCGGCAGTAATGGGTCCTTAAAAACTGCAGTGAGTTGTGTTTCTGATTCCGGTGTGCCTTTTCTGGCTGCAGCAATGGCTTCACCATAATGGTGTTTCCGGCTTTGTCCGTACCATTTTGTGTAATTTTCTTCCACCCATTCCAGTCCTTTATCCCCATGGCAGTTTGCTGTTGAACAGCCGTTGGGGGTACCCAGTTTCCTGCTCAGGTCGGGGCGTGGAATGCGGAGGCTATGGTCGGGACGGTAATCGATGCCCATATAGTACTGGCCGGGCATGTGACATGAAACACAGAGGTATCCCTTACTGGCTTTACCCTTGTACTCTTTTTCATGGAAATGATGATCCTTGCTGTCGTAGACCGTTGTCCGGTGGCACTGAGTGCAGAGTTCGTTATCGACTTTGTGCGGTTTAAGTGAATGAGCGTCGTGGCAATCGTTGCAGCGGACACCGTGCTGATACATCTTGCTTTGGGTAAACGAGCCGTAGACATACACCTCACCCTTGATTTGCCCGTCGGGATGGTAGAGATCTTCGGTGAGGAGAGCAGGAACCATCAGGTCGAGCAGCTCCCCAGGCATATGATCATTATCACCAAGCTGATATCTTCTGGAATGGCAGGGTGCACAAATGGCAATCTGTTTCTCTGCAGGGAGGTTCTGTGTTTTTCGATTAAGGGCGAAATTTGCTGTTTCCGGGCGGCCCATGACGGGCATTTTCGCCCACTCTACGTGTTTTTGCGCTGGCCCATGGCATGCTTCGCAGCCCACATTAATTTCAAACCAGGTGGTTGTGTAACTCTCGGTCTGCCTGTCGAACCCTTTCTGCAACCGGGTTGAATGACATTCGGCACACATGCCGTTCCAGGTCTGTGCGCCGCGGGTCCAGTGGAGCCAGTCAGTGTGGTCGCTTACATCATATGGTGGCAGCCGATACCAGCTCTTCTTTTCAATATCCCAGGCAATGGTCAGACACTGCAGCCGACCATCTGGAAAAGGAATAAGATACTGCTGCAGGGGATAGAATCCAAAAGTGTGGGAAATAGAGAAAATTCCAGGCTTGCCGTCTGGCCCTTCTGTCTCGACCATGAATTTCTTATTTTCCCGAAAGAATCGATTGCTCTTGCCGGTATATGGATCGGTGAAATGGGCATCGTCGAAATCGCCAAGAACTGTCTTTTCAGTGGCCACCGCCATAGCTTGATCATGATCGGAACCCTGCCATTTTTTATAGGCATCCTGATGGCACTCTCTACATGCAGCAGTACCTGCAAATTGTGTGGTTGTGGGTGCGGTCGGTGGTGAAACTGTCTGAGCTCGCCATCTATAAACAAATGGTGTCAGAAGAATGAGGCAGGCGGCAAGGAGCGCACAGAACTCCCAGCCTGGACTTGTCGTGCTGTTACCATTTTCATTTGCTTTCGACTTTGGTATTTCGGACATGCTAGGCATCCTATAGTGCGTCGCAGACGAACTGAGTCCAGTTTACATTGTTAACTCATTAATATATCGCCTCTATAAGAATTAACAGAGTATCAACTCATAAGCTACGGACTATAGACCTTAACCGATCTGGATTTGCCATCCTGCATCTGTTTTTCTATCTTGCCTGTATTGACATAGATAACCACGTTTTCAATGCGCAGAGGATGGGTGTTGAGTGATCGGGTGGCTGGAGGAGTAAGGACTTCTCCTGTTATCGCAAATGATGATCCGTGACATGGACAGATAAATTTACTCGCCTCCACATCCCAGGGTACTGAACAACCGAGATGCGTACAGGTTCTGGACAGCGCCAGAAAACTGCCATCTTCCAGGCAGGAAAGATAAAATTGGCCTTGAGGGATAGCGGTAACGGTGTCGATTGCATAATCTTCGATAGTACCAGCTTGGATAATAACATCTTCGTTATCTGCGTTCTTTTTTCCTTTACCGGAACGAAGAATTGAAAATGAAAGCCAGCCTAGTTCCAGACAGGCGAGAGAGCCTAGCACTGCCCAGAGTTTATTGAAAAACCGTCTTCTACCATTAATAGGGGCTGACTCAGCCTGCGGTTCCTGAATTATCTTGTCCATCAATGTTTCCTATTTTCCTATACTCATTCATTAAAATGGGAAAACGAGCTGCATACCCGGCCCACGAAACCAGATACCAGTTATGGTGAGGCAGATCATTGATATCACCATAAAGATGAACCCTGCCATGACTGCTTCTCCCCGGTTATATCGGAATTTTGAGGTGAGTATATAGTATCCAAGGCAGTACCAGGTAAGTACAGCCAGCAGTGGAAGGGTTCCTCTGGTGAAAATACCGGTAGCTGGTTTGCCGAGCACATTTGCGAGCGTATCATCAAGAAGAATGACCACAACGGTGAGAACAACACTTATGGTTGAGATGACGAAGGCCAGATTTTTTCCGCGGTCGCCGCCGAACCAGACTCCTTCTGCGAGTGCTGACCGGTGCCAGTAGGGCATGGAGGCTAAGCACAAAAAGACAAGAACAGGAAAGACGCATATGGCAAAAACAGGATGCAGGTGCATCAGCAACTCCTGCAAACCGAGAAAAAACCATGCCGCTTTGGCTGGATTGGGGCTGACACCGGGGGTAGCAGTTTCCGAAAGCGGTGCATAGATCAACGCCGAAAAGAGCAGTACACCTGCAACGAGACTTAAAGCCACTGCAGCTTCACGCACGATAAGATTTGGCATCGCCGGTACGGAGAGAGGTGAGGACTGTTTGCCGCCTTGCCGAACCAGACCCCGTGCTTTACGGATCAGCCAGAAATGACAGATTGCCAGAAGCAGTAACACAGACGGTAATATTCCAGTGTGAATAGCATAGAAATTGGTCAGGGTGGCTGAACCGATCTCACTGCCACCTCTGAGTAATTGCGCAAAGGTCTGTCCTACTAGCGGGATATAGGCAATCATGTTGATAAAGATTGTCACAGCCCAGAATGCCAGCTGATCCCACGGAAGAAGATAGCCGGAAAAGTTTGAGAAAAATACCAGACCAAGCAGGAGGAGGC
>WTAT01000027.1 GCA_013139415.1 Desulforhopalus sp. | reverse complement strand
AGCCGGCGAGGAAATCACATAGTTCCCGGTGGTAAAGGCCCACTTCTCGTTGCCGTCGGGGTTGATCGCATAGAGCTTGTTATCATACGAGCCCACATAGATCGTCCCGTCGGCACCTATTGCCGGCGAGGAGTCCACCCAGCCCCCGGTGGTAAAGGCCCACTTCTCGCTGCCCACTTGTGCAGCCGCATGGTCTGGGACGCCAAAGGAGAACACAAAAGCTAAAACCAGAGTACTCACCACTAGACCGATCTTTTTCATGATTCAACCTTTCTGGAGCTGAGTTTTTTCATCCTAAGGTGTCACTACCTTCGTTTCTTGGCTGTTGCAGGTGAGTTGACCAGAGCCCACTTTTTGCCGTGGGGAGGATCAGTTAACCAATATCAGTGGCGCACAATCCGAATGAACCGCTATCAGACCAAGGACCACCTCCAGGCAGGGGAAAAAAGACAAAAGCCTCCGAGACGGTGGAGTGGTGTCCTGAACGGTTACTATCACTTCATCCTCACGCTATCAGCAGAAGCTGTGGTATATGAGAACAGTAAAACAATCACGCCCAGAAATATTGCTATCCTTTTCATCTTCTCCTCACCTTCTTGCTGCATTACAGCAATAGAGAAATATCAAAACCAAACCTACCCAAAAAGTAGAGTTAGGCAATAAACCGCCAATATTGGATAAACTTATGCAACTTATTGGAATCGTATTATTTTTTTTAGTAAGTCTGAGCGGTTCCAGGGATATTTTAGGCAAGAAGTGTGCCTAGTTGTCTATCCGAAAAACTACCATTCTTTGATTAACTGGATGGCTCATGGGGGAGTGAACAAAGGGCAGTTCCCTATCGTTTTGATAGCACTTCATGTAATAGCGATCTGTGTTCACTTTCCCAACCGAAATGCACAAGAAAGGCAGAGCCATTGCTGACCCTGCCTCGAAAAGAATCAAGACCGGCTTGATGGATTTAGAGCTTTTGCTCGGTCGTGAATCTCTCAGTCACCAGTGATATTAGTAGTAATTGAGAATGAGATTTCATGCTAGAAAGGAGCAAATTAAGGTTCCATGACATCAGGACGACCTTCAAAACAAATATGCTCAGGGCTGGAGTTGACAAAGTCTTATGAGATAGTATTCTTGGTCACAGCCTGAATTGATACTCAATTCGCTAATGTTACCCATTTGGTTACCCAAGAGGCAAAATCAGGTTGACTGAGAACCAAAAAAACGTAATAGGTTACATACTTAAGGGATACCCAAGGATTAGTGAGACCTTCATATCCAATGAGATTAACTTGTTGGAAAACCTCGGGTTCCCGCTCCACCTTTTTCCCATGCGTCAGCCGCGGGAGCAATTTACCCACGAAAGCGTAAAACAAATTCGGGCCTTGGTAGACTATCTTCCCGAAACTCTTCTGGTACCGTTGCCTCGTCTGCTTTACCATAACCTCCTGCTGGCAAAAGAGCGTCCGGAGGCCTATTCTGAAGCCTTCCGGATCATGCTCACTCGCTTGCGCCGTTCAAGGAAAGTCGCCACCATCAAACACTTACTCCAGGCAGGATATCTGGTTCACGCCCTACTTCCCGGCACGAACGTCTGTCACCTGCACGCTCACTTTGCCCATTCGCCCACCTCGGTGGCCCTGTTTGCCAACAAACTGAGCGGCCTACCATTCAGCTTTAGCGCCCACGCCAAGGATATCTATACTTCGAACCCCCGACAATTGAAGGAGAAAATGGCTCTGGCGAGCTTCGTAGTGACCTGCACCGAGTACAACCGTCGTTTTCTCCAAGAGTTGACTCCCGGGGGGCCGTCCATTCACTGTATCTATCACGGCATCGACGCAAGACTTTTTGATGGACCATCCGCGCCGCGGGAACCCTCACCTCCATACCGGATACTGAGCATTGCCCGCCTGGTTGAAAAAAAGGGGTTACCCACGGTGATTCGTGCCCTGCGCATTCTGCTCGACCAGGGATACTCGTTTCTCTACACTCTGATTGGCGATGGGGAAGATCGGCGACCAATTTTGGATCATCTGCACAATTTAGGGCTTGGTGATTCTTGCCACTGGTTGGGGACCCAGCCACACGAAAGGGTGATTGATGAGTATAGGCAAGCTGATCTTTTCGTCTTGGGCTGCGAGGTGGCCCGTAACGGTGACCGAGACGGCATTCCCAATGTTTTCCTCGAGAGTATGGCCATGGGGGTGCCGGTATTGGCCACCCGAGTTTCAGCTATCCCGGAGCTTGTGGAAGACGGTCGTACCGGACTACTGGTGGAGCCTGGTCAACCTGAAGCAATGGCCGCAGGTATGGTCCGATTGTTACGTGATCAGAATTTGCGTCACCGCATCATCACCGCTGCGCGCCAACAAGTCAGGGAAGATTTCGATAACCGCAAGCTGATTCAAAAGCTCGCTGCAGTATTTGAAGAAGCAGGACTCAAAAGGAAAAGTATCGGAGAAACGGAGAAACGGAGAAACGGAGACAAGGAGACGGCAAATATCAAAAAATGAAATGGCATTCACCTACTCGCCGCGTCCCCGGATCGCCGTATCTCCGTTTCCCTTTTTCGCAGGAGGTGAGCGCGGGACCTTGAAGTATTAGGTGCTCTTCCATGCAAACGGTTACTTCCATGCGAATCGCCTTCTATGCCCCGTTAAAACCATTGGGACACCCCCATCCGTCTGGTGATCTGGTCATTGGTACTGGACTTTATCAGTTTCTCCAGGGACGTGGTCATCGTCTGGAAAGCGTCAGCCAGTTCCGAGCCCGCTGGATTTACT
>WTAT01000387.1 GCA_013139415.1 Desulforhopalus sp. | reverse complement strand
CTTGTACAAAGTTTTCCGGAACAGGTTGGTTCTGTCTATTCAATATCAGCATCTCCATCCCATCCGGGCTTTCGTCAAGCACGATACCAGGTTGCAGAATTGGTCAAGAGAGATTCATTTGAACCTGGCGTTATTGAGATATCAGAATCAGTACAGGTAATTTTCTACCTGACTAAATAAAAGGAGTAGAAAAAAACATCATGACAAGCAAAAGCACGTTTGACGTTGAAGACAAATATATGGCGCCTTTTTTTGTTAAACAGAAAATCTCCATAGAAAGGGGTGAAGGAGTCTTTGTCTGGGACGAGGAAGATAACAGGTATATTGATTTCACATCTGGGTGGGGTGTTACCTGCATTGGCCATGCCCAACCGGTTATAACTGAAGCACTCACTGACCAGAGTAGAAAGATCCTTCAGAATCCTAATTCCGGCCTCACCTATTCTCCTGCTCGGGCCCGACTGCTTGAATTGATGCATACAGTTCTGCCTTCTCACATCACCCACCTGTTTTTTTCAAACAGCGGTGCCGAGGCCAATGATGCGGCCATTAAACTTGCAAGAAAGGTCACAAACAGACTGGATGTTATTTCCACCCATAAAAGCTTTCACGGCCGGACAATCAGTACTGCATCGGCAACAGGACAGGCCACGCACCGTGAAAAATTTAATCCCCTTATGCCTAATTATCTTTTTGTCACCTATGGCGACCTTGATGACTTAAGACAGGCTCTTAATGAAAATGTCGCAGCATTTATCCTTGAACCAGTACAGGGGGAAGGTGGTGTTATAATTCCATCAAAGGAATATCTTACGGGTGCAGCAAAGCTGTGCAGGGAAAACGGGACACTCCTTATTGCCGATGAAGTCCAGACAGCTTTCTGCCGAACAGGACCTATGTTTGTCACTGGTGCTCTTGACGTGAAAGCAGACTTTATCACAATGGCAAAAGGAATTGCCGGGGGTTTTCCTTTTGGTGCCTTTGCCATGACTGAAGAGGTGGCGGAAAAACTTGAATACGGTGATCATGGAGGCACTTATTGCGGGAATCCGCTTGGCTGTGCTGTTGCTCATGCCGTTATCAAGTATCTTCTTGACCATAATGTGTCAGAAAACGTGGCACGGATGGGTGATATCTGCCTGGACACAATGAAAGAGTGGCAACAGCTCTACCCGACACTCATCAATGAAATCCGCGGCGCAGGCCTGTTGCTGCTTATTGAGTTTAAAGATGAAGAAATTGCGACTCAAGTAAGTGACCAATGCCTTGCCGGAAAACTCTTTGTTCGTCAGACACAAGGAAACGGTATTAGAATATTTCCAGCGCTCAATATCAATGAAGATGAATTGCGAGAAGGATTAGCGATAATGCAGAAAGCAATAGAATCAGTTATCGCTTAATGGAAAATTTCATAATAACAATAACATATCTTATTATTGGAATGGCGCTGAAACGTATTCCACGTTTTCACAAAGAGACAGGAAATGTACTGAGTCTTTTTGTAATTTACGTTTCTCTTCCTGCTCTGGTATTGCTGAAGATTCCGGAACTCACCTTTTCGAGCAGCCTGCTCGTCCCTGCCCTCATGCCCTGGGTCATGCTGCTGCTATCATGTCTGGCAATTCTATTGCTGTCAAAAGCACTTCACTGGGATCGGCAGACAACCGGTTGTCTCCTGCTCATGATACCTCTGGGAAATACATCTTTTCTGGGAATTCCGATGGTCAAAGCGTTTTTTGGCGACCAGGCAATTTCTTATGCAGTGTTATACGATCAACTAGGATCTTTTCTTGCCCTGGCAACGTATGGATCACTTATTCTAGCTCTTTATGGAAGAGAAGAGGTGAAGCCAACATTAGGTGATGTCGGCAAGAAAATCATCACCTTCCCTCCATTTATTTTCCTTATTATCGCTTTTATTTTCAAAGATGCCGCCTATCCTGCCGTACTGGTGACTATCCTTAAGGCGTTAAGCGGAACTCTTGTGCCTCTTGTTATGGTGGCTGTTGGTTTTCAGCTTACTCTCCGCTTGAGCAAAGGATCCACTACTCCACTCTGCTGTGGATTAGCCATAAAACTTATTGCCGCGCCTGTTACTGCTTTATTTCTTTGCAGACTCGCCGGGCTGGAAGGTGAAGCCGTTGATGTCTCAATTTTCGAAGCAGGCATGCCGCCCATGGTATCAGCAGGCGCCCTGGCAATACTTGCAAATCTATCCCCTGCTCTCACCGCAGCCTTAGTGGGACTGGGCATTCTCTTAAGCTTTGCAACCCTGCCCCTTATCTTCCAATTTCTATAAGCTCCTCAATTATCTACCACGAAGAAAAAATATAAAACGCTTTCTTTTTTGTTTACGGCAACTTAAGTGGCATGTAGTTAATCTATCTGGTACAATGTAGATAATTAATCATTAACAAGATTAATAATTATAGCAATATTAATATACTAGCTAATCGTCCGTGTAGATAATTCCCCCTAAATCTGAAACATATGACTGCATCATTTGAACATGTTGATCTAAAATTAGTCAGTCCCAGTTTTGACTCTGACTTGACAGATGTATTGATAGAACTCAACTATCTTCGCAAATTAAAGCTGACAGGTACAACTGCTCCCTGGACGTTTTTTCAACTCAAAAAGATTTTCCACCTTCTTGAGAGTGTTGGCTCTGCGAGGATTGAGGGAAACAGAACAACCATCTCTGAATATGTTGAGCAAAAAATAGACCGCGGTGAGCACGCAGCAGAACGCTTTACCGAAATTGCCAATGTTGAACGGGCCATGTCCTATATTGAAGAAAACATACGTGAAGGATCGCACATCACCCACCAGTTCATCAGAGAACTCCATTTCCT
>WTAT01000110.1 GCA_013139415.1 Desulforhopalus sp. | reverse complement strand
GCGCCTTCAGCAATGGCGACACTGAACTCTTCCGGCCGCTGGTCAATGACCTGCTCAGCGAAAACGATCCCTATCTGCTGTTGCTTGACCTCGAAGCCTATCTGGAGTGTCAGCAACTGGTGAGCCTGGTCTATGCGGATCAAACCACCTGGGTGAAGCGCTCGATCCTTAATGTGGCACGCATGGGTAAATTCTCCAGTGACCGGACGATCAAGGAGTATGCGGAGGAGATATGGAGGTTGAAGATCGGGGAATAAGGCCACCATGAAGAATTACCTTTTCGCCCAACCTCAATGTGTTGCTTGTAAACAGTTCCCGCTCGTTTATTTTTTCTTGATTAAGCAGTCACCCATAATGTTTGAGCTCAGCGATTAACTCCTTGATATCTTCGCACGGCCGCTGCCGCTAGGTCTTATTACAGGAAAAGCGTATAGAGATGGGCTGGACAGGTTTTTATCAGGGCCCCTTAGACCAGGAAAGATCCCCTAACGATATATTATAGACTTTCTGTACATACAGGGACAGATTATAAGGATTTAAGAAAACAACAGGCCAGATGAAATTGACACTGTATCCAAAAGGAGTCCGGCAATGGCTGTGGGCTCTCATTCGGTCTACCCTTCTTATATTGGCGATTATGAGCGGACTTTTTCCCTTTATCAATATGCCCGGTTCCTCTTATACCGGCCCGTTGCCTCCGTTGAGTGAGCAGGAGCAACACACAGCCGGTCTGCTCGAAAAACATGTTCATATTTTGGCAAATGAAATCGGTTCCCGTAATATCTGGCGACGCTCTTCAATGGATAGCACTGTCAGCTATCTCGATAAAGTTTTATCAGATATGGGTTATACTGTTCAACGGCAGGAATTTAGATCCCACGAAGTCACATCAATGAATCTGGAGGTGGAAATTCCCGGCCACCTGTATCCTGAAGAGATAATTGTGGTTGGAGCCCATTACGACACAGTCTCAAACTGTCCTGGAGCTAATGACAATGGTTCCGGAGTGGCTGCCCTGCTTGAGCTGGCCCGCCTTTTGGCCGACGCCAACCCACAACGCACCGTTCGGCTGGTCGCTTTTGCAAATGAAGAGCCGCCTTTTTTCTTCAGCAACACGATGGGCAGCGCCTTCTATGCGGCCCGCTGCCGTGATAGAAAGGAGAAAATTATGGGCATGCTCGCTTTGGAGACCATAGGGTATTACAGTGACGAACCCGGCAGTCAGCATTACCCCTTCCCGTTTTCCATGTTCTACCCTGATACCGCCAACTTCATCGGTTTTGTCGGCAATATCCGCTCACGGCAGCTTGTCCGTCATACAATTAAGGCCTTTCGCAATCATGCCAGATTTCCGTCAGAGGGGTTGGCGGCACCGAGTTTTATCACCGGTGTCGGCTGGTCCGATCACCTCTCCTTCTGGCGGAAGGGCTACCCGGCCATCATGGTCACCGATACCGCGTTTAATCGCTATGCGTCATACCATACCCCAGCAGACACTGCTGAGAAACTCAATTATGAACGGATGTCCCGGGTTGTCACCGGCCTTGTTCCTACTATACTGGAACTTGCCAATCAATAGACTGAATAAGTCCCTCTAAGTTTCTTTAAAAAACCCTTTCAGATGATTTTCTACTCCGAAGTCGGCTTATCCTCATTGAGTTTCTCTCTGGCCCGGCGGAAACATAGCTGCGGTTTCACGCATCGTGTTCCCCTTTGTGTTTTAGATCTGGAACTATTTAATCGGAAAATTTTTCATAACTTCTTGATACTCTGAACTCACATCCGCCAAACTAATGCCCTGGTATATTGCAAGGCTCTTGCGATCCTTATGACCACTAATGAGCTGCAGCTTTGCATCAATAACTCCATTGGCTGTTAAGTAAGTCAAAAGTTGATGCCTAAGCAGATGCGGGTATATTCGCTTCTCGATTCCAGCTTCCACTGCATAGTTTTTTGTAATTTTTCGAATCCAACGAGTTGTAAATTTATTCTGGCGATTGGTTTCAAAAAGGTACTTAGCTCGCCTTGATTTCTGATTTTCAATGTATTGTGCAAGCTCTCCCTGGAAAAATTCCGGAAAGGGAACATAGCGATCTTGTTTGCCTTTTCCTTCACCAACTCTAATTGAAAGTTCGTTTAGATTCACGTCTTGTAAGATCATGTTCGCTAGCTCCGAATTTCGCACACCTGTATATATGAGGAGCTTGATCATTACAACATGAGTTCTGTTTGATCCATGCCACACAGCTCTATAAAGATTTTTCAACTCTTGATCCGTGAGGATTTCCGGCATTTTTTTCGGTGCTGCAACCCTACCCTTTAATCCAAGATCCTCTCGAATGTGAGAAAAAACTTTCTTTAGATAAATATGATCGGGCTGTTCTTTTCTTATAATTCGGACAAGTTTCTTTGCCATCACTTTTGGGGATGTTCTTTCCATTATACAGTCTCAAGAATCGATGGTTTTTCAAAATCAAGGAAGAAATTTCCGTATGGGTTAATGTTAAGACTGATCACCACTTTCCCGAACCTGTTTTTCAATAAATTGTTGCATTTCCTCTTTTTTCGGCAACTCAAGTTGGTATTTTGAAACGAAAAGCCCGTTATCCATGCCAGCCAATGCATACTCTACAAGAGTATGGTCTTTGTGGGTGCAAAGAAGAATGCCCATCGGTGGATTATCTCCTTCAGTCATCATATTCTTTTGGTACCAGCTGACATAGGTGTTGAGCTGACCGATATTTTCATGGCTAAATTCCTCGAGTTTGAGTTCCACCAGCACGTGGCACTTAAGGAGGCGATGATAGAAAACAAGGTCTACAAAGTAATGACGATCCCCGACAAGGATACGTTTCTGGCGAGCTTCAAAACAGAACCCGTGGCCCAGTTCCAACAAAAAATCCTGAAGTTTATCCAGGAGTTGCTCCTCCAGGTGCGACTCGCTCATCACTTCCCTGGGCTTCAGTCCAAGGAATTCGAAGATATACGGATCACGTATTGTCAGTTTAGGATCAGCAGTTTCCGTACTTTTTTGCACCAGTGTTGCAAGTTTTTTCTTGTCTTTGGATAACCCGGTTCGTTCATAGTAGGAGAGCATGCAAAACCGGGGGAGGCACTCAGAACCAATGATGTCAGCAGCCTGTAAGGTGATGGAAAACAAGTATTATTTCAACCGTTTTGTTAAATATCACATTAGCCTCCCCTGGTTTTGCATGCTCTCGTGGCAGTCGCTGCACTTCTTTACTGCACCTTGCAGCTAGATTAATACATGCTTAAAAAATAATACAGGCTACCCCAACTGGAGAGGAGATATATGGACACGAGTGAAAGTACGATGATCCGGATAGGCGTCAGCTCCTGCCTGCTTGGCAACCAGGTCCGCTTTGATGGGGGGCACAAGCACGATCGATACATTACCGATACGCTGGGTAATTATTTCGAATTTGGGTATTTTTGCACAACGCCCCGAAAAGGTGCATTTCAGCCTTTAGGCATACTGAATATATCTGACTGGAACCCTGCTAAAACCCTAATGATCTCGTTCATGTCTATCGGGTCGGTGTTCTTGGTGAATTCGTAACGGCCGTGTAGATTGATGTGTTGCCAGGCGACCAGGGAAACATTTACTAATATTGCTCACATGAGGATTAAGTTATGCGTCTTGTGACAAGGTTGGATTTTGACGGGTTGGTCTGTGCTGTATTGCTAACCGAGGTCGGGATAATTGACGATATTAGCTTTAATCACCCCTATGATATTCAACACGGAGAAATTGAAGTCACAAAAGATGATGTCATTGCCAATCTTCCCTATATTCAAGGTTGTGGACTGTGGTTTGACCACCATTCCAGCGAAGAGAAACGCCTTGAGCAGGGGACGATTTTTGATTTTAATGGGGCAAGCTATATTGCCCCAAGCTGCGCAAGGGTTATTTTTGAATATTATGGCGGCGCGGCAAGATTCCCCATAATTGATCAAACAGGGCTAATCGTCAGTGTCGACAAAAGCGACAGTGCAAATCTGACCATTAATGAAATAAAAAAACCAACAGGCTGGATCCTCCTCGCCTTTATCTTAGATCCGCGAACTGGTTTAGATCGTTATAGTGATTACCGAATTTCAAGCAACAAACTGACAAAGGATTTGATCCAGTATTGCCGGACAATGTCAGCAGAAGAGGTACTCAAGATCCCTGATGTCCAAGAACGTATTGATCGCTATTTCCAACAGGAGAAGGCCTATGAAGAAATGATTGCTGCCAATAGCACAACCATTGGGAATGTAATAATAATCAATCTTTTGGATGTTGACGAGATTCTCTCCGGCAATCGTTTTATCGTATATACAATGTACCCTGAACAAAACATTTCTATCAGGGTTATATGGGGCTTTCAAAAACAGAATATTGTCTTTACTTGCGGGAAAAGTACCATCAACAAAACATCCACTCTCGATATTGGCTCTCTGATG
>WTAT01000233.1 GCA_013139415.1 Desulforhopalus sp. | reverse complement strand
CTAAAAGTTCAAAATATCATGAACATACTCTACAAAAGCAACACACTTCTCATTTCCATCCTGCTCTTACTGATCCTGTCCTTCCTAACCTCTTGCACAACCACCACCTATAATACCGCCTCAAATGGAGGTGCAGGCAGTACCGGCACCACACCCTTACGGGTGGGCATCTCGACGAATGCCCCTCCGCTCGCATTCAAACAGGGTGGCAAACTCCAGGGTCTTGAGGTCGATTTTGCCCTTCAACTTGGCAGATTCCTCAACAGAAATATTCAGTTTAAAGAACTAAAATGGGATGACCAGCTCCCTGCCCTGGAAAGCGGTAAAATTGATGTCATAATGTCAGGTATGACAATTACTCAGGAACGATCCTACCGGGTTGCCTTCAGTAAACCATATCTACGCTCGGGTCAGATGTTGCTGGTCAAAACAAAGAAAGCAGGTCTCTTTGTAAATGGTATATACAGTCTCATGGGCACCCGGCCTGCAATTGGAACAATCCGGGGAACAACAGGTGATTTGGTCATAACCAAAACAATTAACCGAGCCAACATTACCAGGTACTCTACAACCCAAAAAGCTGTCAAGGCATTGGAAAATGATGAAATTGATGTATTTGTCCATGATGCGCCGATAGTTTGTTATTTCGCCTTCCGGAGTAAAGACAATAACCTCGCACCAATTCGGCAAATGGCCTCTGAGGAATTTCTTGGTTGGGCTGTAAATCGATCAAACTCTGTACTTTTGGATCAACTCAACAACTTCCTTGTCGCACAAAAAGATAGCGGTAAACTGCAGGAATCCATCAAGCACTGGATTCCGTTTATGGTCCAATGATCAAGCGAGAAAGGAAGATATAGGGAGTCAATAATATGCAGAAACACGTTCGCATTGTCGGTTGTTCAACGACAAGAAATTTTCTGATTGCCGCAGTGATATTAAGCATCGTGGTTCTCTCCGGGTGTGTAAGTCAGAAGCAAAGTATGATTAATCAAGGTTATCCCCTTTCTTATGCTGATGGGTTTGATGACGGTTGTCATAGTGGAAACAAGGCTGGTGGCAGTATGTTTGAGCAGTTCAAAAAAGATGTGAGGCGATTTGAAAAAGACTTACAATATGCGCAAGGATGGTCTGACGGTTTTAGGCAATGTGAAACCGAACAGGAAGCATTACAAAGACAGATACGAATGAGCATTGAACAACAGCGTTTAATAGAAACCAAAAAGCACAATCAATGGGAAGAACAGCGTCATTTAGAGAATGAAGTTCTGAAGGGAGTTGACACTAACAGTTTAAGAACATTACAGTAATATTTTGCGAAACTAAATGAACATTGGCCGAAATTTACATTTCATGCAGTGCAATCTCCGGTCTCAAAGTGCGTATAGCTCAATTAGACAATGACCGCGAGCAGATTCAACACAGCTCCCACCGATCAAGGCAGTTCTCGACCATACAGGTTTTCTTTCCAGCAAATTACTTCTGAGCCCTTTTAAGTTTAACAAGATGCCCTTCACCAAAACGCAGGGTTCCTGCGACAGATATCTTTGATGACCTAAAGTCAATTGCGCATCAACAACAACCCGATGGCTTGACATAAACACAGCTCTAATTACTTTAACATTAAACCATTCAAAATAAAAAAAACACCATGACTACAAACCAAACATACAAAGCAGATAAATTGGCACTGGCCACCTTTATTAAACTTGTTCGAGCAGCCGAGACTGTAACAGCCGATGTTCATGGAGAACTCACAGAAAGTGGCCTGTCCATTAGTCAATTTGGTGTTCTTGAGGCTCTTTTCCATTTAGGCGCTATGTGCCAGAAAGATATTGCGCAAAAGATTCTCAAAAGTGCGGGAAATATCACTATGGTGATTGACAACCTTGAAAAAAGAGCCCTCGTCAAGAGAGTCAGAAATGAGAAAGATCGGCGCTATTTCGATATTCATCTCACAGACAAAGGAAAAGCTCTGATAGCAGAAATTTTCCCTCGTCATGCAGAAAGGATCAGGCAGAAGATGGCAGTTTTTAGCGAAGCTGAACAGCTTGAACTCGGTGACCTGCTAAGAAAATTCAAAAACAGTTGAGAGATTTACAATGATACAAATAATACCTTCCGAACAACGTCACTTTTCCGACAGAGGATGGCTGAAAACATACTGGCTATTCTCCTTCGCGGATTATTTCGATCCAGAAAACACTCACCACGGAACCCTCAGGGTTTTTAACGACGATATCGTTTTGCCACAAAAAGGTTTCAGCACTCATCCGCATGAGGAGATGGAAATAGTTTCCATAGTTCTTGATGGGGAGATGGCACACCATGATACCATGGGGAACAAGACAATAATTCGCAAAAATGATGTTCAGCGCATGACAGCTGGAACCGGGTTGCAACACTCCGAATGGAACCATGGAGAAAAACCCGTCGAGTTCTTTCAAATATGGCTTTTGCCTGACAAAAAAGGGCTACAGCCGTCCTATGACCAGAAAAGCTATACCCCAGAACTCTGGCACAACAACCTTTACCTATTAGCATCCGAAAATAACAGCAATGATGTGGTTTCATTAAATACAGATGCGAACCTCTACCGATCAATACTGCACAGGGATAAGAAGACCATTTCATTTACAACAGGACAAGATAGAAGCATTTTCATCTATGTAATTGAGGGCAGCATCAAAGTGAATGGACACGATGTACACAAACGCTGCCAGGCAAGAATAAGTAACGAAGATTCACTTCAGATCAACACCGATGAGAGTGCTGATTTTATCCTCATCGATATTCCGATTGCGAATTAGTAGGACAAAAATGGATGACAAAACAATAAGTTGAACGAAACAACAACGATACCGGAGATACAAATGAATTTTAGACAAATATGTGAAACCAGAAGAGCAATCAACTTTTTTGATCCGGAAAAAGAAGTTAATGAAGCAATGATTAAAGAAATGATTGAGCTGGCAGCTAAGGCCCCCTCAAGCTTCAACCTGCAACCGTGGAATTTGATTCTTCTAAGGGATCAGCAAGAAAAAGAGACTTTAAAAGCGCTTGCCTGGGACCAGCCCAAAGTGGTGGAAGCTCCAGCGGTCTTGATTGTGCTTGCTGATAAAGACGGCTGGCGAGAGGGCCATCAAACCGTTGAGAAAAACTGGCAGGAAATGCTTAACTCAGGGGCAATGCAGGAAGAACAGCGTGAATGGTTTTTGAATGCGGCGAAATCCCTCTACAACTGGAGTCCTGAAGCCAGCCTCGCTTTCGCCTCAAAAAACACAGGTTTTTTTGCAATGAGCCTTATGTATGCAGCCACTAGCCTTGGCCTGGATAGCCACCCCATGGACGGATTTGATCATGAGGGTGTTCGTAAAGCATTTAATATTCCAGATAACTACTGGGTTCCACTCCTTCTTGCCATCGGCTACAAAAAACCAGGCCTTGAACTCCATGCAGCCAAATGGAGAAAAAATGCCGATGAAATATTGATTTCCTTTGATTAGGTTCCCACCCTTCTCTCCCGGGTTCCTTCACTGGGAGAGGTTTATTTAGTGCCTTACCCATCAAGGGGGCACTGAACTGAGTACTCCTGAAAACCTGTCATTCAGTTCAATACCCCCTCGGAGTCTGTCGCTTACCTGAGGGGTGCTCTTTTCAGTACCCCCTCGGAGTCTGTCGCTTACCTGAGGGGTGCTCTTTTCAGTACCCCCTTGAGGGGTGTTAGAATAGTACCAAATCTACACTTACTTAGAGCTTTCACGCTCACCCTTCCCAACAGAAATAAATTGTTATACCAACAACATATTGGTATAGATACGTTACTAGTTGAATTTACATTAATTTTTAATATCACAGCGTGGTAACTCGTCCGCCGATTGATCCAACAGTGATACAGAATACTTCACCTCATTTGGGGACAAGTTCCTCAGTCACTAGCCGCCGCATATGCCTAGAACAAAAATCTTCCTTTTACTACTCATACCTGCCCTTTTCCTCTTTGCTTGCCGGGAAAGTGAGAAACCAGTCAAAGTTTCCCTGGATAAACGTCAGGAAATTACTTTCAGACAACAAGCACCCGCAATAACATATGCTTACCTGCCACAATACTCCAACACAGAGTCATTTCAACGGCATCATCGATTAGTGGAATATCTTTCTGAGCAAACCGGACTACCCATTCGGCAGGTGTTTCCGGACACGTTTGACAATTATATCAGTATGGTCGGCCAGGGTAAGATTGATATATCATTTTCTAACCCGTTTATTTATGTCAAACTTGCCAACCGATATGGTGTCAAGGCCATGGCGAGAATCATCGAGGCTGATGGGCGTGCAGAGTTTCGTGGCCAGATCATTGCCCGAAGAGATAACGAAGACCTTCAATCCATTGAAGATTGTCGTCGAAAATCGTGGGTAGCCGTTGATCCTTCATCGGCCGGAGGTTATCTGTTCCCTCTTGGCCTTTTTATCGATCACCATTTATCTTTAAATGATTTCAGAGAAGTAGCCTTTGCCGGTGGCAGGCAGGAAAATGTTATTTTGGGCGTGTATGCCGGACTTCACGACATAGGAACAATACGCGAAGGATCCCTCAGCGTAGTGAAAGATAAAATCGATATCAACCAGATAAAGGTGATTGCCAGTTCCAGCTGGTATCCGGGATGGGTCTATGCTTACAGCCCCAGGCTTTCCCAGGAGGTGGCGGGCAGGATAAGAGACGCCATGCTCAAACTCAATTATAAAAACAATCCTCAGCACCGACTGATTCTTGATGCAGCAAAATTCATCGGCTTTATGCCCTCCGATGACCGGGATTTTGATCAAGTCCGGGAACTGAGCAAAAAAGTGGGGTTGGATCTTGATTAATAATCTATCGAGATTTCTTCATCTCCTGAGATTCAGGACCAAGCTTATCCTGGGGATGACCTTTATGCTGGTCTTCTGCGGCTTGGGTGTTGGACTTATCCTGTCCACCATGTCATCAGGCGCCCTTCTCGAAGAAGGTCGGAAAAGAGGCATGGCCCTCACATCGAGTCTGGCATTTCAACTGGCTGAACCCATTCTGGCCATGGATTTCCTGCAAATGAAAAACCTTATTGATAATGTCCATAATCAATATGGCGACATTATCTATATTTTTCTGACCGACGCCAACTCCAATATTCTCTCCCACACCTTCTCTGGAGGATTTCCTACAGATCTTCTACACGTCAACGTAGAAGGGCAAAAAATGCAACCAATTCTTTTGGCTACCGAACAAGGGCTTGTTTACGATTTTAATGTCAGAGTGCGCCTGGGAGAGAAAAATCTGGGCACCGCCAGGCTGGGATTATCGAGGAAGGAAATAGATGCTCAAATCCACAGGCAGCGGTTGACCAGCCTTTTCAGCACTTTGGGAGTGGTTGGTTTGGGGATTATTCTGGCCCTTTGGTTTGCCCGCACCGTGACCCTTCGTCTTAACCGACTGAGAAAATCTGTAGGGGAAATTGTTCGGGGCAATCTCGATGTTCAGGCAGGATTTTCACTGGAAAAATATTGTTGGGAAATCATGGACTGCGACCACAAGGAGTGCCCGGCCTACGGTGATGTCCAGCGACGTTGCTGGTATCTGGCTGGAACTCTGTGTCCGAATTGTGGTGACAAACAATATCCTTTTAAAATGGAAAACTGCCGACAGTGTTCTGTCTTTAAGCATAATTTTGGTGACGAACTCCAGGATCTGGCCGAGGCTTTTGATGCAATGGCAGTGACTGTCAAAAACCATATCGAAGAACTCACCGAGCGGGAGAAAACGATTGCCAGACAGCAGGGTCTGCTGAAAAGCATTATGAATGGTACTCCTGACTTCATAACCCTGCAAGACACGAATCTGAACTATACCTTCGCCGGTAAAGCCTTTTGCGATTATTTTAATATGGACGAAAAAGACATTATTGGTAAAACAGATTCGGATATTTTCACTAAGCAGCAGGCTGAAATCAATGCTTACGAGAGCAAACAGATACTTGCAACAGGGCTTCCCCTGGCCAAGGAAATCAATTTCAAACGATCCAAAGAACAGAAGTGGTTTCATGTTGTCAAGGTCCCGGTTTATGATCAGGACGGTAGTATTATGGGCCTCCTTCTCACTGCCAGGGATATTTCCATGCTCAAAAAATTCCAGGACCAGCTTATCCAGTCCCAGAAAATGGAAGATCTGGGGCGCCTTTCCGGGGGGGTTGCCCATGAAATCAACACCCCCTTAGGCATTATTTTAGGATACTCCCAGCTTATGATGGATGATATTGATGATGATGAACTCCTTGAAGGTATGGGAATCATCGAGAAGCAGGCCAAGGTTTGTCGGAAAATTGTCGCAGATCTACTTGGTTTTTCAAGAAACTCTGTGGCAGTCGGTGGAACCGTGGATATCAACAAATCCATTCAGCAAGTAATCAGATTGGTTGAACACGCATTTTTTATGGACCGTATAAAAATCATTTATGCTTTAGATGAAAACATTCCACCTCTCTCCGGCGATCAGGAAAGGCTCAAGCAGGTCTGGCTGAACCTGCTGAATAATGCTGCAGACATTATCGAGCAGGATGGCGTGATACATGTTCAAACCAAACTGTTAGTCAAAGAACAAAAGCTTGTTGTCAGTATTGCTGACAGTGGTAAGGGTATTGCGGCAGAACATCTGAACATTATTTTTGATCCATTCTTTACAACCAAGCAGGTGGGAAAAGGTACAGGACTGGGGCTTTCCGTCTCGTTTGGGATTATTAAGGACCATGGGGGGAAAATTTTGGCCCTCAGTCCAGTCCCGGAGGATTATCTACCGAAGGAATTCCTGGCCTGTGATCACTCAGGTCCCGGAGCCGTATTTGTCGTAGAACTGCCTCTGAGGATGGTCGAAAAAGCCAAAGGCACTGAAAAAAGGGACAGAACTCATTAAATTTTACAGCTTTCCTTAGTCCATATATATTGGAAATATGTTGACTTTTACGAAAACCGTGGTCTGTCCTCGGTTGACTATTTTAGTTTCATCAAAGGTAACAAATGGATTCAAAAGATTTATACGAATTTGCTTCTGACAGGCCTATCAGAAATATCGATGAAGACCTGTTAGGTAGAGCAGCCTTCTCAGCT
>WTAT01000613.1 GCA_013139415.1 Desulforhopalus sp. | reverse complement strand
AACATATTTGAAATTGTCACAAAAAAATTGCCATGCAAATGTGAATATTTCGTTCATTTTTTCCTTCTAAAGGCGAACAAGTTATTATACAGGTCTGTATAACTCCAGAGCTCTGCATTGGTTGACACCTTTTTTATGCTCTCGGCATCATTTTCTAACTGTATAACCCGAAATTTATCAGGATAGACAGAAACTGCATTACTCTACATACGCTTATTTGGTGTTAAAAAAATACTAGGGATGAATGGGTTTTTCAACAGACAAAGTGATTGGTTGTCAGGCTGGTATGTTCTTTCTGCAGAGATAGTGTCGATCCAAGATTGTTCCAGTGAATCTTTGGGAGAGAGTTGAATCGTTTGACGCTAAGGACGTTACCTACTCCGATCTCAAAAGTCAAGATATCTATATTAGAGTTTAACCAAGTCGATAGTCAAAATACCTCCTATGATCAGTCCTGACAGAGTGGAATTATGTTGACGACCGATATATAAAGCAAAAATATAAAATTTCAAGATCTGACTCAGGGTCACGATGTTCGAGACCACTATACTTGCAATATAAGTTATCAGGGTGACTAAAATGAAAAGACTGGCCTGTATGGGAGACAGCCTTACCGAAGGAGCAGACCTTGTCATAGGGCACACCTGGCCATCCCTTGTCGGAAACGCATTGACTCTAAACGTTTCCAATTTCGGTATCGGAGGCGACACTACACAAGGAATGCTTTCCCGGTTTTACCCAGAAGTGATACAATTTAAACCCGACTACGTGCTTATTATGGGCGGAACAAATGATCTGTGGTGGGATTGGGAGGTAAAAACAACCCTGGGGAACATATTTTCAATGTGTTTTCAGGCGCGATACCATGACATTACACCTATTATTGGTCTGCCGATGCCTGTCGATGTAGAGTCTGCCCAAAAAGCGGACTTCTCCCCTCCGCTTCAAGGTTATGAGCGATTGGTAGAGATGCTGACTGATCTGGTCAATAAACTTAAAACATACGCAACCGACAGCGAAATACCTGTAGTTGATTCACACCAACCTTTCCTAAGGGATGATCAGAAAGCTGATAGCACTTTGTTCCTTGACGACGGCCTACACCCCAACCAGAGAGGGCACCAGCTGATTGCTGACAGTATCATAAGGTCATTTAGAGAATTGTTCCGATTTTAAAATGAGGTAGGAAACATACCTCCTATAAACCTATAGGGTACCTTGAAAAATTAGATTTTTCGATCAAGTTCAGGGCATGGAGAAAATTTTACCACAGGCGCCCCGCAGGAGATAAGCGTAGACTCCGAGGATAAAATTTTTTCCATAACGCAGAGGTTGGAAGAAAAAGCAATTTTTCAAGGTAGCCTATAAAGACAGATTGGACTATGTTTACTTGGTAAATAGTGCCCGACCGAAAACCACCAATTTTTCCAATTTCTTCGTTGCTCGATGATTTTAATCCTCAAAATACTTAATGTATTCCTCCGGTTAAAATTATCGCGCGCCTCGAACTTGAAAAAATTTGCAGGTTTTCGTTCAGACACTAAATAACAAAACTACTCAGAATGAAGCGCTATCTTCATTTTTTTCTAATCCCCCACAAGGGGGTAAGGCACTAAACCTCTGTTTTCTACTGCCAAAACATTAATTTTCTCGACCTGCCCATGCATATATATATAAACCGATTAATATTCTCTCCCCTGGCTGCCGGTCTATCTATTGCGATCATATTGATTCTGCTGAGCTCCCCGGTGAGTAGTGGCCAGGATACCATTCAGATTATCATAGACACCAAAGCGCTCACATTGAAGGTTATGCAGGGTGACCAGGAAACACTCAGCTTCTCGGATATAGCCATCGGTCGTTATGGTGCTGATACCGACAGGCGCAGAGGTGACAGTAAGACCCCTCTGGGGCTTTTTTCCATTGCCTGGATAACGGATAATTCTTCCTTTCATCGTTTTTTCGGCTTTAACTTCCCAACCAAAGAATATGCGGAACGCGCCTTTCGGGAAGGTCAAATGGACCAGAAGACATTGGACAAAATCCGACAGGCATTTGCCGCAGGGCGACTTCCACCCCAGGATACCGTTCTCGGCGGCAATCTTGGAATACACGGTATCGGCAGGGGTGATATAAAGATCCATCAGCAATACAACTGGACCAATGGCTGTGTTGCCCTGACCAATGATCAAATTGACCGTCTTACGGCCTGGGTCAAGGTCGGAACTTCGGTCGAAATACACTGACCCCAATTTTTTTTATTTTCAAACGGATAATAAAGTAGCTCATCTTATCCGCCCGTATTAGTATTCTTACCAGCAGATCAGAGATTTGCTGGTAAGACCAACCCATCAAACCCTAACAAGGAGAATTTGCCATGAGACACACTGTTAAACTGCTTGCTCTGTTCATTGCTATTATTGGCCTTACAGGTTGTGCCACTAACGGGGACCTGGACACTTTGAGAGTTCAGGTCCAGCAGGCGAATGTGACGGCTGATGCGGCCCTGAAGGCGTCAGAAGAGGCGAAAGCTATTGCCCAGCAGGCTAATGCTACAGCCGAGGATGCCAAAGTTACATCCGCAATCACGGAAAGCAAAATCGATCGTATGTTTAAAAAGGCGATGTACAAATAATTTCTCGAATTTTTCGTTAGAGCCCCGTCTTTCGCCGACGGGGTTTTGGCCCCGTCCTCTCCCCGAACCTCTCATATAAAATCATTTAGTTTCCATCCTGAAACGACCATTTCACCTTAACTCTTCATTGTTCTCAATATTTAATCCTCAGAGTATCAGACAGAGACCTGCGGTTAAATTTATCGAAAGCCTCTCTTGAGAACAGCTAAGCGCAGACTACGAAATGTCTTGCTTCAGGGCAGAAACTGCTCAAAAATCAAAGCCATCACCGACAAAAACTGTGATGGGGACCGGCATGCCATTTTTTTCCTCTAGCGCTTGTTTTATAGTTTTTACATCCAGTATTGCATCTTTATTTTCGATTTCTGTCAGTATCATTTCATAGGCCATGCACAGCAGATTCTGATTTTCCTCCTGGTCTTCATCCATCAATGGATGAACCTCCAGAAAAAGGGTGTTATCCTGCCAGCCAAGCTTGATCGGCTGGTTCACAATCTGAACCATCGTACGTACTGGTATAATTGGAAAAAATTCCTCGATGTTCTCAGGGTACATCCGCACACACCCATGGGTTACCCGCATACCCACTCCATAGGGTTTGTTGGTGCTATGAATCAGGTAACCTGGGATACTCAAGCGCAACGCATAACGGCCAAGGGGGTTATCAGGACCTGGCGGGACAACATCGGGCAGAGGATCCCTCCCTTCAGCGACTGCCTCTAATTTAATAGATTCGGGTGGACGCCATGATGGATCCTGGTCCTTTTTTTCAATCCTGGCTTTCCCTAGAGGCGTATTCCAGTCCATCCTGCCGACACTCACCGGATAGGATTTCACCATTGGCTTTTGCTCCAAGTCGTCCGTATAAAAATAATAGAGTCGCATCTCGGGCAGATTAAGCACAACGCCCTTACGTTCGGCACGGGGAATAATAAACCGGCCAGGTAGAACAACCTCTGTGCCCTCTATGGGCATCCAGCGGTCAACATTCGGATTGGCAAGCAGGATCTCATCCTGGCCCAGATCGAACTGACGGGCAATATCGAGCAAGGTCTCCTGGGCGAGGGCTTTAACAGTAAACGTATAACCAATAAGATCAACATCTGCGGGCGGCATTGGATAAGTAGCTGCCCATAGGGGCCATACATTGATAAAAAGAATAAACAGCAGAGCACAGGACATCTTGCGAAACCACTTCGCAGCCTTAAACATAAAAATAATAGCCATTACTGATAGATTTTCCCTGATAGATTTTCCTTGGTGATAAATGAGTCTGTTGATTTATGAGCATTTTCGTTTGATATCAAGGCATGTGAAAAAAATAACCGGAGACATATACTTAATATCTCGGAGTCTCGTTCCTCGCTTACCGGAGGATTATTTTTTTCACATAACGCGGATATCGGGCGAAAAGGCCGTAAATCAACAGGCTCAGTAATTGGTGACAATTTTTGCCACTCTACATTCCCACAGAAAACATGGCTTCCAGATCGTGCCTGGAATATGCTTTAAAGGCAAGCATTGTCTCGGTTTTCTCGATCTCTTTTATCGCACGCATCTTGTTGGTAACAAGATTTGCTAAATCTTCGTTTGTTGCAACACGGACGATGGCGATGAGATCATAATTTCCACTTACCGAATACACCTCAGATATCCCAGGGGTGCCTTCCAGCTGTTCCGCCACCTCGTTAATTTTTGTTCTTTCTACGTTCATAAGAATAAAAGATGTGACCATGTGATTCTCCTGTGTAGGTACGTTTAGTATCTCTGGGAAAAAAATTTCCAATTGTCATTTTTGATCTGAGAATAAACCCAACTGACTATAGCGTCTTTGGTGATAATTTCAAATAAGGGATGTTCTTTCTGTTTTTGTAGCTTTTTTTTACTTAAATTGATGGAGTTAGCTTGGAAAGCGCAGGGAACTCAAAAATCATTTATGGCCGGTGTGGTGCAATAAACTCCTGGTTTAAAAATCAATAATTGATGACATATTGTTTCGGTCTGACCAATAGACCTTTTTGAGAGGAGGCCGAGGTAATTTTACGCTGAAATTAATATAATAATGGGTATAGTTATCACTTAAGAATAACTCTCTGAAAGAGGTCGCCATGCTCCCGGAAAGCTACAAAAAATTTTACCAGAAGATTGTCCCAACCATCCCGAAAAAAAACATCATCACTGATCCACTCAGGACTATCACCTTTGGTACCGACGCCAGTTTTTATCGTTTAGTTCCCAAAATAGTCATCAATGTGGAAAACGAGAAAGAGGTGCAGTTGATCCTGAGAGAAGCAAACAAGCTGCAGCTTTCTGTGACTTTCAGAGCGGCGGGTACCAGTTTATCCGGGCAGGCCATTTCCGACTCTATTCTGGTGCGATTGGGGCAAGGATGGCGGAAATACAGAGTCTTCGACAATGCCGGTAAGATACAGCTGGAGCCGGGAGTTATAGGCAGCCATGCCAATGCTATCCTCGCTGAGTTTGATAAAAAAATCGGACCTGATCCGGCCTCGATAGATACTGCCAAGATTGGGGGGATCCTGGCCAACAATGCCAGCGGTATGTGTTGCGGCGTTGAACAGAACAGCTACCAGACCCTTGAAAGCATGCGTGTCGTGCTGGCCGACGGAACAGCGGTTGATACCGCTGAGGATAAAAGCCGGGCCGAGTTCGAGCGGAGTCATGCAACTCTTCTGGAAAAGCTCAGCCAGCTGAGGAGCCGGGTACTTGCAGACGAGCAGCTCTCTGAACGTATTCGCTACAAATTCAAGATCAAGAATACTACGGGTTACAGCCTGAATGCTCTCATTGATTTTGAAGATCCCTATGATATCCTCATCCATTTGATGATCGGCAGCGAGGGAACGCTGGGGTTTATTTCGGATGTTGTCTATCGAACCGTTGTCGAACATCGCCATAAGGCCAGTGCCCTCATTTTCTATCCGGATGTTAAGACTGCCTGCCAGGCCATACCAATCCTCCGGAAGCAGCCCGTTGAAGCTGCTGAATTGATGGATCGGGCCGGGCTGCGTTCTGTAGAGGGTAAAGACGGGATGCCGAACTATTTAAAGGAGCTGTCGGATACGGTTACTGCACTACTGATTGAAACCAGGGCGGAGTCGGCAGAAACTCTTCAAGCCCAGATTGCGGGGATACAGCTTGCACTCCAGGAGTTGCCGACGGTGAGACCCTTCTCCTTTACCGATGTTCCTTTGGAGTTCACCGCTCTGTGGAAGATCCGAAAAGGATTGTTTCCGGCAGTCGGTGCGGTTCGCAAGACCGGTACCACTGTCATCATTGAGGATGTAGCCTTTCCAGGAGAACATTTAGCCGAGGCCGCGCTCGATCTACAGGGACTGTTTAAAAAATACGCCTATAATGAAGCGATTATCTTCGGTCATGCTCTCGACGGCAACCTTCACTTTGTCTTTACCCAAGACTTTTCCATCGAGTCGGAGGTAGTGAGATATCGGGATTTTATGGACGAGGTGGTCAACCTGGTCGTCGAAAAATATGACGGTTCACTTAAGGCTGAGCATGGCACCGGTCGCAACATGGCTCCCTTTGTCCAAAAGGAGTGGGGAGAGGCAGCCTTTAACCTGATGCGCGAGATTAAAAATATCTTCGATCCACACAATCTTTTGAACCCGGGGGTCATTCTGAATGAGGATGCTGAGGCGCATTTGAAAGACCTGAAACCCTTACCGGCAACCCATGAGATAGTTGACAAGTGTATTGAGTGCGGTTTCTGTGAGCCGGTATGTCCTTCTAAGGATCTGACATTTACTCCAAGGCAGCGAATTGTCGGGCGGCGCGAAATTAGCCGCCTGATGTCGGTAGATGGTGGTTCCAGGAAGTTTAAAGAGCTGGTTAAGGCTTATCAGTACCCAGGCAAGGATACCTGTGCGGCCGACAGTCTTTGTGCTACTCGTTGTCCCGTCGGTATTGATACCGGCAAGATGGTCAAAGCCCTAAGGGAAGAAGCCAACGGCAAATTGGGAAATACAATCGCTGACTTGGTGGCGGGCAATTTTGCTGGGGTGGCCAAGACCATCAGCACCACCCTTAATGTGGTTGATTCCATACATAAGACGACCGGAACTCCGTTTATGGAGACGGCGTCCTCCTTGGCCAGAAAAGTGACCATGAATCAGTTGCCCCTCTGGAATAAAGAAATGCCGTCGGGGGTGTCGAAAATTAAAGGGGAGACGGCAAGCGGCACAAATCCTCTGCAGGTGGTTTATTTTCCGAGTTGTGCCAGTCGGGCTATGAGCGGTCCAGCTCGGGAGGATGTGGAACGGGATCCTTTACCGGAGAAAACCCTGTCACTGTTAAAAAAGGCGGGATATGAGGTGATCTTTCCGGAAAAACTGGACAGCCTCTGCTGCGGTCAGGCATTTGAGAGTAAGGGCTTTATGGCTCAGGCCGATCAAAAGTCCAAAGAGCTGTCTGATGCATTGTTGGCGGTATCGGGTAACGGTGATATTCCCGTATTGTGCGACACTAGTCCCTGTTTCTACAGGATGCTGGCAACACTGGATAAACGGTTGCAACTTTTTGAGCCGATCGAATTCGTCCTCACCTACCTTATGGATCGGCTGACCTTCACCCAGAAGGATGTTAAGGTGGCGGTACATCCAACCTGCTCCACCAGAAAACTTGGGTTGGAGGACAAACTTGAACAGCTGGCCAGGGCCTGTGCTACAGAGGTGGTTATGCCTGCGGATGTCTACTGTTGCGGTTTTGCGGGGGATAGAGGATTTAATTTTCCGGAACTCAATGAAGCGGCCTTAAAAGATCTGCAAGACCATGTCTGTACCTGTGAGGCGGGTTATTCAACCAGCAAGACTTGCGAAATCGGCTTGTCTCTGCATGGTGGAATTCCGTACCGATCAATCCTCTATCTGGTGGATGAGGTGAGCGAGCCTGCCTGGGAATAGTAAGGCACTAACACCCCACAAGGGGGTACTCAGTTTAGTCCTCCCTTGCGGTGGATAAGTGCCTCGAAGGTCTCTCTACGTTCGCTATCTGGAGGTTACTTTAAGTTAGTAATTTCAAAACACTCTCCAGATTTCTTGTTTTTTATACCCGTCAAACGGGCACTGAAAAGAGTACCCCTCAGGTAAGCGACAGACTCCGAGGGGGGATTGAACTGAATGACAGGATTTCAGGAGTACTCAGTTCAGTGCCCCCTTGAGGGGTAAGGCACTAAAGGTCAGGGGACGTAAATGACTAGAGAATGGTTTTCTCCAGCCAGTTCTTGTTCGATGATCCGGGAAATTCTCTCCCAGTCCCCACCAGCAAGACCTGAACCGATTTTTGGGTATCCGATCCGCTTGCCGGAGAATTGTTGTTTTATTTTTTTAAAAAGTTTTTGAACGGCATGGTAGTCGACTAGATCTGACTTGCCGTGGAAATGGAACTGCGTGTAGCCGTTGACGATGGTAATTTCGTGTTCGTTGCGTTTGACAGTGGCAAAACTGAAATCGCCAAGCTTGTTTCTATCGCTTTTAATGGTGACCAGATCGGCGGCATATGCCTCGGGAAATTCCTCCTGAATGGCTCGAGCTATCCCGGCACCCATGGTGCAGAAACAGTTACAACCATGGACAATAACATCGAATTGTCCTTCAAGGGCTAGAGTTATCAGGTCACCTTCAACTGTGTTCATCTTTCCTCTTTTATTTCTTTTTGTCTGACTTATGCAAGCTTCTCCCTTGCTATAACCCCGTTCTGGGTAACGAGCTCTACCAGGGCTTCATAACTTTGAGCACCGACTAGTTTGTGTCGTTCCATGACAAAGGTCGGAACCGCATTGATGGATTTGAACCGTGAATCTGCCCAATCACTGTCGACCTTTTCCCTGTACGAGCGGCTGGCGAGGATCTCTTTCGCTTCATCTTCCGGTAGCCCGACATTCCGGGCAAGCTCGAGCAGGACCGGGAGCTTTGCCAAATTGACACCGTCAGCAAAATACGCATGGAAAGCGGCCTTATGAAACGGTTCCCCTTTTCCCTGATCTTCCGCCCAGAGCCCAAGTTCTTGAGCTAGCCTGCTGTTGTAAGTTTTGTTTCTTGCACCGAAGGGGAGTCCGAGCTGTTCGGCTGTGGTGCGCAGATGAGCAACTATTCCGGCAATTTTTTCCGGAGTCGTCCTGAAAAGATCCTCCAGGAGTTGACCATCCTCCGGTGTCTCGGGGTGGAGAGGAAAAGTTCGCCAGCGAACAGTAACATCATATTCTTTTTGCAGTTTTTCAATACGCCCGGTAATGAAATAGCAGTAGGGTCAGATATAGTCAGAAAAGATTTCCAGTTCCAGTTTCGGTATCATCCTTTTTCCTGTTCAGGGGAGGTGTCAGAATAAGTACGCAGCCTCAGTCGTGTTTTTCCCTCGGAGAGGCTCCTGGCAGAACAACAACGTATATCTGCCATAATAAGTATCTATTATGACAAGATCAATATGGACGCGAGAGCTGTCTCAGGATGTTTCCCCAGTCAGGTTGACTTTTTTGATAAAAACAAGAGTATTTTCGCCAACAGATCGTTGATTGCCTGGTACTTATCCGGAGCCTGATCCAAAATCATGGTTTCGGGTTGGACGAATTTCGACGGTAAAAGCTCTTCCCTACAGTTTTTAACCATCGCCTTGGCCGATTCCGGAGTGGTTTCCAGGTGAAATTGCAGACCGATAACCGCTTGACCAAGTTGAAATGCCTGGTTTTGGCAAGCCTCGCTTTTCGCGAGGAGTACTGCACCATCGGGTAGATCGAAGGTCTCGCCATGCCAGTGAAAAACCTCTATCGACTGTGGAAAACAAAAGGTTGCTTTGCTTTTCCGAGGAAGACCCTCCACCGGAAACCAGCCAATTTCTTTTCTACGATTGGGGTACACCGTTTCACCAAGGGCACTGACAATGAGTTGGGCGCCAAGACAGATGCCGAGCACCGCCTTGCCGCATTCGATGGCCTGTCTGATGAACTGTTTTTCTGTTCTCAGCCAGGGGAACCGATCTTCGTCATTGACGCTCATGGGCCCGCCCATGATGATGAGCAAGTCGAATTGTTCCAGATTGGGTATTTTGGTTGACTCGTAAAACTTTGTCGCGGTTATTTGGTATCCTGCCGATTCGAGCCAGGGAGCGATATTGCCAAGGTCTTCAAAGGGGACATGTTGCAGGTAATGGGCGCGCATGTAGTTCTCCTGTGGATGGGGATTCATCCACTTTGACTGGACAATTGTTCGATTTAGTGGCTAAGGAATTTCTAAAAAAATAACATACAATAACCGTTACTGGCAAGTGCAACTGTGCAGTGCATTCCATCAACTGACATATTGTGTCATTATCAAGCTTAGAAAAATATCCAGCGGGTATCGCTGTTGGATCTATCTCGTTCGGACGGAAACTATTTAGACATCACGATTTTCCCCAAGTTTTTATAACCGGCACTTACTGAGGTGCAGATCACTCTCAGCTTACGGAGCCTATCATCACGGTGGGGATACCGATTCCGACGTGGTGCTGAAAGCTTATCCCGTCATTGAGGGGACAAAGTTGGATAGCTGTGTCCTCTGCCATACCGGTGGTCAGTATGAGAAGAGTAGAATTGCCTTTTTAACAAAAATGCTCTTCAGGTAGACCCGATTAATATTGCTAATCCTAGTGATGGATAATCGGGTCTTTTGGTTTACACGTCAGGGACTTTCTTTTGGCAGGTAAGAACCGAGCATAACATTTAACGGCAGACAAACGGTGCTGTCGGAGATCTAACAAAGAGAAAAAGTGTGGTAGGAAAAAGGGCGTTTGTATGTTTTCCGCCTAGCTGTTTGATGACAGCATAGGCGGAAAGAAGCAATTTATGGATTACTCTTCGTATCCTTTACCATCGCAGGTTGGACATTTCTGATCGGGGGTACATTGCATATCATCGGCTTCATCCTGGGTTCCGCTCCATTCCGAGTCTGACTCACAGACACCTTCAATAACTTTCTTGCCTTGACAGGTAGGACATGGGGTGCGTTTTTCTTCGGTCATGTATTTCTCCTTTTGCATGATGCTTGATTAGTGCCTTACTCCTGAAAGCCTGTCATTCAGTTCAATACCCCCTTGAGGGGTGTAAAAAACAAGAAATCTGGAGACTGTATTAAGATTAGAAACTTAAAGATACCAACAAGGCACTTATACCCCTCAAGGGGGTATTGAAAAGAATCCCGGCTTATTTTCCCGTTTACCGGGGTTAGAACTGCACATAAACATGTTAAAACTATTCCTCAACAAGGTAATCTTTAAGCTTTTCAAGAAGTGATTCGGGAAGTTCACGGTTGTACATGAACGCCTCCGCCTCCTCGCCGGTTAGCTGTTCTTTCACCTCAAGAGGGAGTGAACGTAATATTGCCACGCGTTGTGGATCCGGTTTTTCCTTCAGTGAATCAGCCATTGGTATAACTCCTTACTGATCTTTTCCGCTTTGCCTGGTAGGGCTCTCCTGGCAAATGCAGTGCAATAATATCATAAATTGCATTTGATTAGCACTTCTGTCAATGCTCTAAGAGAATGTTTTTGTAAAAATGGTAGAATATCAAAATATTAGCTTGTGAAACGATGGTCCGACCGCTTGCGGGCTACTTCTTCTTCTGAACCTTTCATCCAGCCCGATCGGCTTTGCTGCACTGCATCAAAAGCGGCGATGTAAGGTTTAATGTCCAGCAGTGGGGTTCCATTAAGAATATCAATCCCCTGTACGGTTATAATATTTTTTTCGACATCAATAAGCCGTACGATGGAGATGCCGATATGGTTGGGCCGCAATGGCGATCTGGTAGCAAAAACCCCACGGGGGCAGGTGTCCATGAAAGGAGTCACCGTCAGGGCGGTCCGTTTTGCCATATGAAATTCGTAGAGCAGATAGATGTGGCTAAACCCTTTCAGGTCAGCCAAGCCTGCGGCATACTGTTTGTCCAGTTCTACGGTGCCGATTTCCTCCCCGGCACCTTTGGGTTGAATCGGCATATCTTCCAACGTATCAAACGGAGTATGGATGGTTC
>WTAT01000089.1 GCA_013139415.1 Desulforhopalus sp. | reverse complement strand
TTGCTGCAGATGTCTTTGCCTATGTGGGCGATCTTGCCGAGACGTTTTCTCTGCTGGGAGATCGAGCCCGCCGGGATGTTCTGTTCTGTTTTTCCACGGAAACTGATGGGGGACGCGGCTATCGACTGCAGCAAACCGGGAGATTTGCCCACGCACCTGTCTATATAGAAGAAGTTGCCTTGGCAACAGGCTGGAAGGTTGTGGGTAGTCATAGAGCATCGCTCAGGAAGGAAAAGGAGAGCTGGGTTCAAGGGGATCTCTGGTTTCTTCGACTTCCTGAAAGCGTCTGAGGGTATCGCAGTGCCTAACCTCTCAGCTGTCTTCTCTCAGAAAGGAGGGGGTGAGTGAAACTCAAGATATTTTGATGTTTCAGGGTGAAGAAATTGCAGATAGCTGGCATGGAGCATCATTTGGTGCCCATCTTTGCCCAGGCCATAGAGGCTGTCGCCGACGATAGGGAAACCAAGGCCCATGGGTCGGGGATGGGCTGCGTGGACACGAAGCTGGTGTGTTCGGCCGGTAAGGGGAGTAAACTCTATTCGGGTGGTGGTTTCTGTCGTCTCAAGTTTTTGCCATTTGGTAATGCCCATCCTGCCATGAACCGGATCATATATCTGCAAAGGTCGGTTGTCTGGGTCGAGACGAAAGGGGAGGTGAATGTCCCCGCTGATTCCCTCAATGATGCCCTCAACAACAGCTGTATATTTTTTTACAACCATCCGTTTTTCGAACTGACCGGAAAGAAATCTATGTGCTCCTGTGGTTATGGCGAAGACCATCAGCCCGGATGTATACATGTCCAGCCTGTGAACGGCTGGCTGGTCTATCATGTTTGAAAAATGCTGGCGCAGTCTCGACGCTGCGCAATCCTGTTTTTCCGGACCTCGTCCCGGCACGGAAAGCAGTCCCCCTGGTTTATTGATAACGACTATATCGCTGTCATGGTAGAGGATATCTAGATTTTCTTGCTGGATCATTAGTGCCTTACTCCTGAAAGCCTGTCATTCAGTTCAATACCCCCTTGAGGGGTGCTCTTTTTAGTATCCCCTTGAGGGGTACTCTTTTCAGTGCCCGCTAGACGGGTATAAAAAACAAGAAATCTGAAGAGTGTATGTTAATTATAAACATAATAAAGTTACCTCCAAGGCACTTATATCCCTCAAGGGGGCACTGAAAAGAGTCCCGGCTTATTTTTCCGATTACCGGGGTTTATTCATCCTCCGCCTGCGGGTAGTCCTCGAGCCCGCAAAGCATAAATCCGAGAATAGGTTGGCATTTTTCCATACAGGAGGAGGTGAATGAGCCATGGCGGTGTCCCCCTGATATGTTCTCTTTACCCCAGAAAAATTCACTTAAGCCCAATGGACGCATGTTGTTAGTAGCGGCATAGTTAAGGAGTTTTGGCGCACAACAATCCCCTGTTCCGGTGGGGATACCTTTGTCGCCGGTAAAAGCTTTATCGAGTGTGACAGTTTCTCCCCGAAAATTGGATAACCTATAGAGGCTGTGGATATCGCGCATAAGTTGCCGGGAAAGCAAACGGCGCTTTTTCCTCTGTGCCAGCCAAACCCTCGAATGTGGCAAACACTGGTCGATTTCCCGTCCGAGCTGCTTGATCTGTTTTTCTTTATCGACAGTCAGGGCAAAGAAGTCTTCAATTTTAAAGAGTGGTGGTGCCCATCCGTCAGCCAGCCAGAGCCCGTTGTATTGGCCGGAGAAGGCTTGAAGAATGACGGTTGTGCCATCAGGCTTCAGACATTCCATCACTCCGAACATCTTGCCTCTGGCGGGGCCAAAGAGTGGGGCGGTTCCCAGTGTTGTAACAGTGCCTGGGGGCGACGAAAAAAGATCGATTGTACCAAGTCGGTCTAACTGGTCTATAAGTTCCAGGCAAGGATGCCGGGTATTGCCGGCGCTGAGCCAATGTTCTTTTCCGCATCTCCTGCAAAAACCGCCTGTTCTGACGGTTGTTGGCTTAGCTCCAGCATTTTCGGGAAGATTCTCCATCTTGTTTCTGGTCATTGGTGGTTTGGTGTTGGCAGCGGCCGCGCCCCAGGTTTTTGATGACCATACACCGCAGGAAACGATCTGCACAGCCCTTTTTCATCAAGATGTGAGCCATCTTTGGTTGAAAGACAAGGGAGAGTTTGGCGCACATTCAAAATAGCAGCTTCCTGAAAGTAGCTTCCTGAAACTACACGAACGTGATACTATCACAGCGATTTGTCGCTTGGCTGGTTCTTCTGTTGGCGAATGCGTATATTATGATTCGGATGGTGAAGGCAGAGAAGGTTTGTTAGGGAAAGGAAGCAGGTGAAGTCTGGCATGATGTATATGGCCGGTTATCGTACAATGCAGCTTATAAAAAAGGATGGGAAGCATGACCAGTCAGCTGGAAGAAAAGGGTGAAGATTTTCAACAACTGGGACCGGACCGGGTACTAAATCTTGTAGAGAAGGTGTTGGGGATTCGTTGTAATAATTTGTTTCGAACCTTGAACAGTTATATCAACAGGGTCTTTGAAATTGAAACTGTGGATAAGGTCCGGATGGTGGTGAAGTTTTATCGGCCAGGCCGCTGGTCAAAAGAGGCTCTCCTCGACGAACACAAATTCTTGCTTGATCTGGTCGGGCAGGAAATACCGGTTATAGCTCCCCTTGTTTTTCCGAATGGCGAGACTATTGCTGAAAGTGGCAACATCTTTTTCAGTGTTTTCCCTAAAGTAGGAGGGCGAAGTGTCGACGAATTCAATGATGATCAATGGCTACAGTTAGGTCGTCTGCTGGGAAGAGTCCACAGGGTGGGGGAGACAGCCAAGGCTGAACACAGGATCACCATGGTTCCCCATCGTTCGACACAAGAGCAGCTTGCTTATCTACTGCAGTCCCCTTGTGTCCCGGATGAAATGAAACCGCCACTAGAGGAGGCCGCTCTTGCAATTATCGCCGACATACAACCATTATTTTCCGAAATGGAAAGCATACGTATCCATGGGGACTGCCACTTTTCCAATGTTATCCAAAGGCCAGGTGAGTCGTTTTATTTAATTGACTTTGACGATATGGCCATGGGTCCGCCGGTTCAGGATATCTGGATGCTCTTACCGGGTGAGGTTGATGAATCTTTTGTGGAGCTCGATCTCTTTCTTGAAGGATATGAAACTTTTCGTCCATTTGACCGAAGGTCCTTGCGGCTGATTGAGCCACTCAGGGCGATGCGATTTATCCATTACATGGCCTGGTGTGCTCATCAGGTGGAGGGGGATGGCCTCACCAGGGCCATTGACGGTTTTGGCTCGGGGGAATATTGGCGTAGTGAAATTGCTGATCTAATAGATCAGAGGGAAAGAATTGCCGAAGGTCATCTGCCTTCCGGTAATATGCTCTAACCACTTGTAGGGTGAGAACTAACTGTCTCGGGAAATGTTATATTATCAGTTTGTGTTCCGTTTAGCGTAGCCATGACGCCATCCTCTTTGGCAAACTTAAATTGTTCCGTTTTGCTACTTGAATGAGCTGTTGGAAGTTGATGTTGTATTTCTCTGAAAGTACAGCGACCTCCCTTTTTTTCAGACAGATACGTGGCCAGGGCGTTGTAAAAGGCATGGCCATGGCAATGATATTGCCGCGATTTGGAACGGGGAGATAGAGACAGTTTTTGAAATAGGTGGCGAGAATTGTTTCGATTTCTTCTAACCACACCTTGTCGTTGCTCCAGAGATTACAGCTGATAGCTCCGTCCGAACTAAGAGAGTTGGCACAGAGGCTAAAAAAAAGATCTGAATAAACAGTTGGCGCCATGCCCTGGTCGTCAAAAGCATCGATTAAAATCAGATCGTACTTTTTGTTTCTGTTGTCCTGCAAAAAGTTTCGGCCGTCTGCACAGTAAACGGCTATTTGGTCGTTATCCGGTAGTTGAAAATAGCCCCTGGCTGCGTTGATGATGTCTTGCGAATAATCGACGGCATCTATTTGACACTTGGGGAAATGGTGATGGAAAAATCGGACAAAGGAACCCGAACCTATTCCGACAATGAGGATGTTCCGGAGAGTGGTGTTGAGCAATAGTGGAAAAACCATATAGCAGGTGTATGATAATACCAGTTCATGGGGGTTGGTCAGCGACATACGGCTTTGGAGAGAGCGGGAACCAAAGTAGAGAGAACGAAGGCCATCTGCATCTTCGATTTCAACCAGATGATTATTCCAGTAATCGCTATGAACTAATAGCTTGGAGCAATTTGGCATAAAAATAAATAATTATGGTTTAAGGAAAATAATCACTTTAAGCAACAAATAAGAACTCCTTTTGCTCGAAAAAGTAGCGATAGAAGGTTTGGGTGCGACGCTTGTCAGGGATTTTGTCTGTGTCATCGTAAATACCTTGACGGATTAGCTTTTTTTTTGGCATAATGCTATGGTGTTTGAGACTGGACATAAAATGTCCATACTGTCGGAGGAATCACCTTTGGTAACAAAAGAAACAAAAAAGAAGATTCTGGTCATGGATGACGAGGACATGGTCGGAGAAATCGCCTGCCAAATGCTTGAATATCTCGGATTTGAGGCTATACGAGTAGCAGATGGTGTTGATGCCGTCAAGGAGTATCAAAAACACCAGAGTGATGGTACACCTTTCACCGCCGTGATCATGGATCTGAGTATTCCAGGCGGGATGGGTGGAAAGGAAGCTGTTGGCGAGATTCTAAGCATCGACAGTGAAGCGAAAGTGTTTGTGTCGAGCGGATATTCCACTGATCCAATTATGGTCAATTATCAGGATTATGGATTTACAGGGGGGATAGCAAAACCCTTTGATCTTGCTGCCATGCAGAAGATACTCTCTTTGTTACTTTAACGACTTGTTCTCCATGAAAAATGGTCAGGGTCGTTTCTTGTGACTGACTCCGCAAATAAATATATCTATTTCACCACGGTTGTGACCTTCTGCTCTTTATATGCAGCCCAACCGATCCAACCCCTGTTTCAACACGAATTCCAGCTCACTCATTTCCAGGCGATTTTGTTTACCACTCTTATGATGGCACCCCTTGGGGTGGCACCTTTGTTCTACGGCTATCTCCTCGAATCCTTTTCTGCGAAGGTTATGGTGAGGTGGGCTCTTTTCCTTCTTGGTATTCTGGAGATATTCTTTTCCCTGGCTGGAGATTACCTGACCCTTCTGGCCATAAGGGCTACTCAGGGGCTGATGATTCCGGCTATTTTAACGTCCCTCATGAGTTATATCAGCTACTCTTCCCCAAGAGAAAAGGTGCAGCATGCAATAGCGACGTATATTGCGGCGACCATTCTGGGAGGTTTTCTCGGACGTTTTCTCTCCGGTCTGTGCACCGATCTGTTTGGTTGGCGTTTTTTCTTCTTTGTTCTCGGCCTGTTGCTGCTTGTTAATTGTTATCTGTTAAAAAGCATGGTCAGGGATGCAAAGATGCACTACACCAGGCCGAAGCTGGGCGAGATTGTCAGTCTGTTAAAGGCAAAAGAGTTTTTTTGGCTGTATACTTCGATTTTTTGTCTCTTTTTTGTCTTCGCAGCGCTGATGAATTTTCTTCCCTTTGAATTGAAAAAAATTAACCCCGCCTTCGGGGAAACGGGAATAGGACTCTTGTATCTGGGGTACAGCATGGGGATTGTCGTCTCGTTGAATACAAGACGTATTATCAAGCGTTTTGGCAATGAATCCGATGCTATTGGGGCGGGCATTCTGGTTTTCGGGGTGGGGATCCTTTGCTTTATGATAGAAAATTACATAGTGATGTTTATCACTATGTTTGTCTTTTGTGCCGGGCTTTTCACTGCCCACTCCCTGCTCTCTGGTTTCGTCAATAAACTTGCCCGGCAGAATAAAGCAATCGCCAATGGTCTTTACATTTCCTTCTATTATACCGGCGGAACTCTGGGGTCGGTATTACCTGGTGCCATTTTCCAGAGATTCGGTTGGCAGGCCTTTCTTATACAGCTTTTTACCATGATCTGTCTTGCCCTCTTTTTAACCAGACGTTTGAAAATCGCGGTAAAAAAATCGGAGGAAGCCGATGTTGCTCAGTCCTGAGACTCATCCTCGATAACCAGCATTTTCTTCCAGCTGCCTCGCCGGTAACGTAAAGCGGAGATAAGAAAGAGGACGGTAATGAAAACAAGTATCCAGAGCCAGGCTACGGTGACGGAAATCTTGAAATATTCAATCCCGATATACACAGGAAGAACAAGACAGACAGGGGAGGCAATCCCGATGGCAATCATCATGAATCGGGTATCACCAGCACCTCTTAGGGCACCACTGAATACCATGTAAAGCGCATCGAAGAAAAGGTAGGCCGCGACGATCTTCAGCAGACTCCTTCCATAGCCGAATACCAGTTGCTGAGAGGCTGTTCCCTGCTCAGAGGCCATAAAGGGGGCAAGTACAAAATCAGGAGCGAAAAGGAAAATGAGGTCGATAACCAGAATGTAGGCAATGATCAATTGGCAACCGCTACGAACATAATAGGCAGCAAGGGCTGGCTTTTTTTTACCCAGGGCCTGGCCAACGAGTACACTCATACCCTGGGATAATCCCATTGATGGCATAAATGCCAGGGCATTAATAGAGAGGACGATGTTGGTTGCAGCCAGCTCGGCTCTGCCGATGCGGCCAACGAGAAGAATGAACAGGGTGAAGGCCAGGATATCCATGGTAAATTGCAGGGATCCAGGGATTCCGAAGCGCATGAGCCTGATAAAGATCTCCTTGTCGAACCTGAAAGCGGAAAAAACACCGAAACGAAGATTGTTTTTTGGGGTAAAGATCAATCCGGCAAGGAATATTACATTAATTCCCCATGCCACCACCGTGGCGATGGCGGCACCTTCTATGCCGAGCTGGGGTAGGCCCCATCGACCAAAAATCAGGGCATAATCCAGGGGGATATTGATAAAAACACCAAGAAAAGTAATGACCATTACCGGCCTGGTGAGCCCCCTGCCTGTAAAAAAAGTAGACAGAGTTGCCATCGCCACATGGAGCACAGAACCCTTGCAGAGAATGGAAAAATAAATCTCTTCGAGTTGCCGAACTCCTTCGGGATGGCCCGCCAGGGCAAAAATTGGTTTCGTGGCAAAAATGGCCAACAGCCAGAGCATAAAGCCGGAAGCGAGGGTGAAATAAATTCCCTGCCAGAGAACGATCCCTATCTTTTTGGGATTTCCCCTGCCAGTATATTGGGCGATAAAGACCCCGGCGTATCCACCGACTCCGCCGAAAAAAGCCAGAAAAAGGTAGGAGGTGATGCCGGCAGGAAGAGCTGCGGAAATGGCGTCTATTGAATAGTTGGCGAGAAATACCCGGTCGGTGAACTCCATGACCGTTGTGGCCGACAGACTGATGACCAGCGGCAGGCAGACCCTCAGCACTTCCCGGTGGCGACTGTATTGCAACAATTGTTTGAGAAAATCCGGCATCTTTTGTGGTGGTTATGGCAAAAAAGAGTATAACATGGCAAAGTTGCCACGGCAGGCTCCTGTTAATACACCAACTTCGGGACAAAGACACCTTCAAAGTTGCTTACTTGAGAAAGGATAACTTTTGCCACGAACAATACCACGCCCCAGTCTATACTTAAACACAACGATGGAACAGGTAATCATTGATAAAGAAAAATGCATTGGTTGCGGAGTCTGTGTGACGATCTGTCCCTACCGGGCCATTGTTTTGGTGGACGAGACGGCTGAGTATATTCTCAAGGATTGTTTTCTCTGTGGCCAATGCCAGGCTGTTTGCCCGGAAAATGCGGTCCTTCTCCCGCAATTGACCATAAAACTGGGGTTGGTTACCATGGAAGAAGGGGAAGCTGCAATCCCTCCCGGCAAAACAAATGCAGCGGAGCTTGTCACATTGATGCGCTCCAGGCGGTCCTGTCGAAATTACCGAAACAAGCCCGTGGCGCTGGCAGTGCTGGAAGATCTGGTGAAAATAGGCACGACAGCTCCTTCCGGCACTAATAGCCAGTCCTGGAATTTTATAATTTTGCCGACAATGGCGAGTCTGCAGGTGTTGGGAGGGATGGTCTCCGGTTATTATCGCAAACTGAATCGCCTGGCCGAAAATCCTTTCCTGCGGTTTATGGTGAAAATCTTTGGTGGAGACCGATTGGGACGATATTTCCGCAGGTACCATGATTCAGTGGCTGAGGCTTTGCGGGAATGGGACGAAAAGGGAACAGACCGGCTTTTTCATGGCGCTGTGGCGGCCATTTTAGTCACCGGAAAAAAAGATGCCAGCTGCCCTGCTGAAGACGCGCTGCTTGCAACCCAAAACATCCTGCTGGCCGCCCACGCCATGGGGCTTGGCAGTTGTCTTGTAGGTTTTGTCGTCGAAGCAATGCGTCGCGACCCAAAGCTTAAGAAGCTGGTGGGTATCGCTGATGACGAGGAAATTTATAGTGTTATTGCTCTTGGCTATCCGGCGGTAAACTATCTCCGGCCTGCAAACCGCAAGGTTGTGGTTCCACGGGTCCTTAGATTGACTGAAACTCGCTAACCCCGGTAAACGGGAAAATAAGCCAGGACTCAGTTCAGTACCCCCTTGAGGGGTATAAGTGCCT
>WTAT01000466.1 GCA_013139415.1 Desulforhopalus sp. | reverse complement strand
GCCCTCAGAAATGCTTGAGGCCAGGAAATGGCAATGCAAGGTGATATCAAACAGTAATGTCGCCACCTTTATCAAGGAACTGGTAATCGGCCTGCCGGAGGGTGAAACCGTCGACTTCAAAGCTGGTGGCTATATCCAGATTGAAGTTCCGCCCCATACCCTGGAATACCAAAACTTCGAGATAGATGAGCGGTTTCTCTCTGACTGGACGAAGTTTAAGATGTTTCAGTATAAATCTCATGTCTATAATCCGGTCACCAGGGCTTACTCCATGGCCAACTACCCAGGCGAGATAGGCATAATCAAATTGAACGTGCGAATCGCCAGTCCTCCGCCCGGACAAGCGGCACTGCCCCCTGGACAGGTATCTTCTTATGTTTTCAACCTCCAGCCGGGCGATGATGTTACCATTTCCGGCCCATTTGGAGAATTCTTTATGGATGACAGCGATTCGGAAATCATCCTTATCGGCGGCGGGGCCGGTATGGCCCCGATGCGCAGCCATATTTTCGACCTGTTCAAGGCGAAAGACACCCATCGCAAGGTATCTTTCTGGTACGGTGGTAGAAGCCTCAAAGAGGTCTTTTACACAGATCAGTTCGAAGAAATAGAGAAAACACATGACAATTTCACCTTCCATCTGGCCTTATCCGATCCCCTGCCGGAAGACAACTGGTCAGGCCACGCCGGTTTCATCCATATGGTCCTCTTTGATCAATATCTTAACGAACACCCAGCACCCGAGGATATCAACTACTACCTGTGCGGCCCACCGATAATGAACCAGGCAGTCTTTGAGATGCTTGACAGCCTTGGAGTGGAAGCGGAAAATATTCACTTCGACGACTTTGGCGGATAGAATAAAAATGATTAATTTCTCGCTATGATAACTTTTATTTTCACCTTAGCCATCACCTTTTCTCTCTTACTCGTAACGATGGTTCTGCTTAGCTACTGCAAGAGACGACAGAACAGAACCAGCCACGGGTTAACTGGAATGTGCCACGAAACCGGAGGCACCATGTGCGGTTGCTGCAGTTCCCAGTTGCTGAGTCAACCTCAAGAAACCGGCAAAATAGTACCTTGCACCCCATCGGCGAAAAATATTGAGTCTCCATCCTGAAACGGGAAATGTACTTAGCAATCCAATTTCTTATATGTTTACGAGCGTATCTGAAATAACAGAATTCAAATTAAAAAGGGTCGACTCATAAATGAGTCGACCCTTTTCTGATACATAAAGCAAAAAATTAAATCATTTACTCCTTACTTTTCACTCTAAACAATCATCATTTTCCCCAAAGTAAGAATGCCTTGATAAAAGGATCAAGGTTACCATCAAGCACTGCATCGACGTTACCGGTTTCATGCTCTGTCCGATGATCTTTGATCAAACGGTAAGGCTGCAGGACATACGAACGAATCTGGCTGCCCCATGAGATCCCTTTCTTGTCTCCAGATAATCCTTCATGCTGCTCTGTCTGTTTCTGTTTTTCCAGCTCATAGAGTTGGGCCGACAGCATTTTCATTGCCGTATCCTTGTTTCGATGCTGAGAACGCTCGTTCTGGCATTGAGCCACAATTCCCGTCGGCAGATGGGTTATACGGATAGCAGAATCAGTTTTGTTAACATGCTGTCCTCCAGCCCCACTGGAACGATAGGTGTCTATTCGTAAATCTTTATCGTCAATATCCACCTTTATGGAATCATCGAGCTCCGGCATTACCATAACCGAGGCAAAGGAAGTATGCCGGCGTCCACTGGCATCAAAAGGCGAAATACGAACCAACCGATGAATCCCAAGTTCGGAACGAAGATAGCCATAACTACTTTTACCTTTGAACATTATTGTTACACTTTTGGTACCAGCCTCATCTCCGGCCAGATAGTCCAAAATAGCAGTCTTAAAACCACGTATTTCCGCCCAGCGAAGATACATCCGCATAAGGATTTCCGCCCAATCCTGGGCCTCGGTGCCCCCGGCACCGGCGTGAATAGACATGATGGCATTGCTGTGGTCATGCTCCCCGCTAAACATACATTCCAGCTCAGCCAGGGCCAGCCCCTTCTCCATGGTCACGATTTTCTCAGCTATCTCCTGCTCCAGCTCGGAATCCTTTTCTTCCATGACCATTTCAAGGAACATTTCAGTGTCCTCCAGCTCCTTCCACCGTTCGCTCCAATCTCGAATAATTTCCTGCAGCTGTCCGTGTTCCTTTTGAGTCACCGTTGCCGTTTCGGCATCATTCCAGAATACGGGTGCCAGAGTCTGTCGTTCGAGTTGCTCAAGCCGGTCTTTTTTAGCAGCTAAGTCAAAGATGCTCCTTGAGAGCAAGCAAGCGAACTTTCAAATCAACAAGTTTCTGTTTGGATACTGCTGCACCGGTATCAATAGCCATAGTTCCTACCTTAACATTTAAATATTTTGATGGCGTCGCAAAAAGTCTTCACCTGCTTCGTCGTGCGCCCTTAGGAAGTACCCTTGGGGTACAATTTTTCTATCATTACGACGTACTCTAGTACGCCGAAATAATCTAACCCCGGTAAACGGGAAATAAGCCGGGATAAGTGCCTTGGTGCTATATCCAAGTTATTAGCTTTGAAAGTACTCCTCATTTTCTTGTTTTTTATGACAGGCTTTAAGGAGTAAGGCACTAAAAATTCCACGCCTCGCATCTGAAGCTTTTTACTTAGCCATCTTGAATTCTGACTTTTTTCGAGTTTGTCTTTAATATTTTACCACAATTTTCATGCCCATCGTCTTCTCATTCCCGCTGCCAGCCCTCCGAAAAGACCGAGGGCCAAGCAAAGAGGGGCAAACAGATAGCCATAGCGAGCCCAGATCGTTACCTCCCCGGAAAGAACCACTTCTTCTGCCGCCGCCCAGGGGACAAAAAGATCGGACTGTTTAGTAATCGTCCCTGCCGGGGTCACAAAGGCGGATATTCCCGTATTCGCTGATCGTATCAGGCTGCGCCTGGTCTCCACCGCCCGCAGCACCGACATGGCGAGGCTGTGATGCGGGGCACTTGATTTACCATACCAGGCATCATTCGTCAAATTGACCAGCACATTTGCTCCTGCCAACACCCATTTACGAGAGAGCTCCGGAAAAACCGATTCAAAGCAGATAAGTATTCCGGCTCTTGCTTCCTGCCAGATTAAAGGTTGTTCAATCGTACCGAAGCTGAAGTCTCCCACCGCCTCGACGAGTGGTGCCAGAAAAGGCAAAAACTTCTTAAGCGGGATATATTCGCCAAAAGGAACCAGATGTGTTTTGTAATATTTTCCGCCAAACAGCCCGTCCGGCTGAAGGAGAAGTGCACTGTTAAAAAAATCGACCTTTCTCGCCTCCCGGTCGATAATTTCATACCAGGGAGCACCGGTCAGAAGAGCAAAACCTTTTGTGGCTACCAGTTCCTTGAGGGGTTGCATGTGACCATTGGACGGCGGATAGAAAGGAAGAGCCGTCTCCGGCCAGACGACAAGTGACGGTTGACCAGAGATAAAAAGCGATTCTGTCTGTGACAGGTATTTTTCCACCGTCTCCTTTTGTTGCGATGGCGACCACTTGACAGCCTGATTGACATTACCCTGAACAATTCCCACAGAAATTCGAGATACATCCGTAGCCGACATTGCATGCTGCACTTCCTCAAATCGGTTTTTCGAATAAATACCCACACCACCAATCAGACAGAGGGCAGGAACAAGAATGAAAAGGTACCCAAGAACAGAATGCTTTCTCGAAAAAATCAGCATTAGGCAGGTATTGACAAAAACAACCAGAAATGTCACCCCGTGGTGGCCGACAAGATCGGCAATCTGGATAAGATAGGGGACTTCGAACAAGGCATACCCCAGATCCATCCATGGAAAACCGGTGAGAACCACCTCACGGAGCCAGTCTACACCTACCCAGAGAGCGGGCAGCATCCACAGGCAAAAAGCAGCCGGAAATGCCTGCAATATATAACGGGCAAGCAGTGCGAAAAAAGCAAAATAAAGACTCATGTACAAGGCCAGTAAGAGCAGAGCCGGCAGAGAGATGAACCAGGCCAGCCCGCCATACTTGCCAAGGACAATAACTATCCAGTAAAGGAGTAAAGTAAAATGTACAAGACCGCAGGTGAGTCCGCAAAAAACCCCCTCCCTGACACTTACACCGCGTAGAACAAAGAGCAGGGGAACAAGAGCCACGAGGAGCAGTGGCCAGACCGCCCCGCCTCCAGGAAAAGACAACCAAAGCAGCAAACCGGTCAGAAGAGATAAAAAGAAAGATTTGCTGCGGAAAAACGACACGATAGTTACTCGCCCTCGATGATTTTGCTAACCCGAACCATCTTAATCTGTCTGGCATTGGCACTTTGTACTTCGAATCGAACCCCGGCTATTTCCACACTATCACCGGTGACCGCCAACCGACCCAAGAGATGAATCACCAAACCACTCACTGATTCATAGGGTCCTTCGGGGAACTCAATATCAAAATGTTCCTCAATTTTTTCTATATCAACCCAGGCGTGCACCTGAATTGTATGTTCATCTATCACCTCAATTGTATGCTCTTCTTCATCATATTCATCGTCAATCTCCCCTACAATCTCCTCAAGGATATCCTCAAGAGTGATCAGGCCGCGAACCGTACCAAACTCGTCGGTAACCATAGCCATATGCAGTTTACGCTTCTGAAACTCCCGCAGCAAATCGACAATTGGTTTTGATTCCGAAATAAAATAGACAGGTCGCAGATAACCTGCAAGATCAGGTGGCTCGGCACTTGGCCGGGCACAGAGTCTGAGCAAATCTTTGGCATGAATCGCGCCTATAACGCGGTCTGGGTTCTCACGATAAACCGGGATCCGGGTAAAACCGCTGTCAATGACAATTTCAATGAGCTCCGACATCGGCGCGGACTCATCGAAAGAGACAACCTCCGCCGCAGGAGTCATGACCTCAGAAGCATACGTCTCCCGGAACTCAAGAATTGAATTGATCATTCTCTCTTCAAGTGGCGAGATCAGACCATGCTCCTCACCTTCTTCGAGAAGCTCCTGGATGTCATGCTCCAGGTCTTTCTTAGTGCCTGGTTTTCTGAAATTAAGCGCTGCTGATATTTTCTTTAAAAACCCCTTTTCCTGGTCCGAGTCCTGTTCTTCAGATTCTGTATCGTTGTCCATTGTGCGAATAAGTTGGCCTACGTGTTGACAGCTGGCAATTGTTATGGAGAGCTCGTTCCTTAAAAGAAAGGCTCTGTCTTGGGGATACTGATTTGTTCTTAGAAAAATAATACCACGTCCGGAAAAATCAATCTTCGCTTTACGGAATACTCAGGTTCATTAATGTTCAACAGACTCATCAATGCTGTCAAGCAAAAAGAAAAGATCCTCGCCAGATGTGGTGCGGTTCACTGTAAAACCAGTTCAGAATGAATAATTTTTCTTTTCTATTCGACACTGCATGACTATAATAGCGTCGATTTTAGTAGCGTCGATTTCAGATCTGATATATTGCAATCTGTACGTATTAACAAATAATAACAGGAAAATAACAGATAAACCATCATATTAGTGCCTTACTTCTGAAAGCCTGTCATTCAGTTCAATACCCCCCTGAGGGGTACAAAAAACAAGAAATCTGGAGAGTGT
>WTAT01000605.1 GCA_013139415.1 Desulforhopalus sp. | reverse complement strand
CTCATCTTGCTAAAGTTATTGCAAAATTAACCCCGGGTGACATCCAGTACGGATTTTTTGCAAATAGTGGTACGGAAGCGGTAGATGGTGCTATGAAGCTGGCAAAACTGTACACAGGCAAAAGCGGCTTTATCTCAACCCTGAAAGGTTTCCACGGAAAATCCCTCGGTGCTCTCTCGCTCTTGGGTAAAGCTGTATTCCGCAAGCCCCTGTTACCTCTTTTAGATGGAATACACCAGGTGCCTTTTGGTGATGCAGACGCTATCGAGGCAACACTTGCCGCCGCCAAAGAAGTCGGTGATGGTATTGCCGGCGTTGTTGTTGAGCCTATTCAAGGTGAAGCCGGTGCAATTGAGCCACCGGATGATTACTGGCCAAGACTTCGCGAGATCTGCGACAAATACGAAGTGTTGTTGATTGCCGATGAGGTACAGACCGGTTTTGGTCGTACCGGTAAAATCTTCGGTGTTGATCATTGGGGTGTTACTCCGGATATTATGTGTTTTGGTAAAGCCCTGGGAGGTGGTGTTATCGCCATGTCCGGTTTTTTCTCAACCGCCAAAATCTGGAAGTGCATGGAACCTAACCCGTTTATGCATACCACGACTACTGGTGGAAATCCGGTAGCATGTGCTGCTGCGCTTGCTCAGATCACTGTTCTCTTGGAAGAAGATCTGGCAGGTCAGGCTGCTGAGAAAGGGGAATACATCAAAAAGAAGGTAAACGAAATACATCAAAAATACCCCCACATCCTCAACGGAATCCATGGTCGCGGCCTGCTGCTCGGTATGGAATTTCCCAATGATGAAATCGGCTACAAGGTCGCGTCAGGACTTTTCAGCCGCCATGTTTTAACGGCCGGAACGCTGACTAATGCACAAACTGTCCGGATCGAACCCGCATTGAATATTCCATACGAGCTGATTGACGAAATGCTCAAACGTCTGGAAGAGACCATAGCAAGCCTGGACTAAAGCTCTTTGAAAATCAACCAGATGCCTTATGGCTTCCTCGGTGCATTTATTACAAGCATTGCATTTCTAGTCATCGGGTATATGGGCTTATAAGACTACCTTGAACAATTGGAGGATATCATGAAATTCCTAAGAATTAATATGACCACACAAGCGATCCTCTTCGAAGATGTGCCGCAAGAGTATACAGGATTGGGAGGGCGGGCCTTAACCTCGACCATGGTAAATAAGGAAGTACCTCCAAAATCCGACCCTCTTGGCAGTGAGAACAAACTGTTTTTTGCGCCCGGGTTCTTCTCGGGCACCTCACTCGTCAATACCAGCCGTCTTTCAGTCGGTGCCAAGAGCCCGCTTACCGGTGGAATAAAGGAGAGTAACGTTGGCGGTACTGTGGCTTTTGCTCTTGCAAAGCTTGGAATCAAGGCGATCATCGTTGAGGGAAAAGCACCGGATGGTGGCTACTACCTGTTAAATATTGAAGACGATAATACGGCAAATCTTATTAGTGCAGACGAGCTAAAGGGTAAGCGAACCTATAACCTCGCCGAGATGCTGCATGCCAGATTTGGAAAAGGCAAGAGTATCACCTGCATTGGACCGGCCGGGGATTTTCTCCGTAAGTCGGCTTCAATCCAATCCACAGACCTTGACGGCAGGCCCTGCCGTGCTGCAGGCCGCGGTGGCCTTGGCGCTGTCATGGGCTCCAAGGGCTTGAAAGCAATTGTCGTGGACCGCAAAGGCAAGGCTTCTGCGGAGATCACAGACGAAGCCGCTTTCAAAAAGGCATCTAAAGCGTATGCAAAAGATGTCCTGGCGGACGAATTTAGTGGCGAGATCCTTCCCCAGCTGGGCACTGCAGTACTTGTTGAACCGCTTAATGCTGCCGGGGCTTTTCCCACCAATAATGCCAGGATGGGCCAGTTCGAGGGCGCAGGCAAGATCAGCGGTGAAACCATGGCAAAGGTCATAGAAGAGAGAGGGGGCAAGACAACGCATAAAGGCTGTTCCCAGTGCATTATCAACTGCTCCAATGAGTTCGTCACGGAAAAGGGTGAATATGTCACCTCCTCTCTGGAATACGAAACTATCTGGTCGATGGGAGGGATGATCGGCAACGACAACCTGGATGCAATAGCCAAGCTCGATTTTCTCTGCGATGATATTGGGTTGGATACCATGAATACCGGTGCCGCACTGGCCGTGGCCTTTGATGCAGGCTACCGGGAATTTGGTGATACTGAAGCTGCAATTGGTCTGGTTGAAGATGTTGCAAATGACACCGAGATGGGTCGGCTGATCGGCGACGGCCCCGATGCGGTGGGTGAACATTTCAACCATGATCGTGTTCCCACCGTTAAAGGTCAGGGAATGGCCGCATACGACCCCAGGGCACTCCAGGGCATGGCTGTAACCTATGCAACTACCCCGATGGGTGCAGACCATACCGCCGGCTGGGTTGTTGACCAAAATCTGGAAGCTTTTGGCGGCACCGTTGATCCGCATGGGGCCGAGGGGCAGATGGAAATCTCCCGGGACACCCAGATCCATATGGCCGCAGTCGATACCTGTGGGATATGCGATTTCGCTCAATCCGGGCTGGCAACCGATGAAGGGATTGGCAACGTTTTCACTATGATGAGTGCCAAAAAGGGTGAAACATTCGGCGCTGTCGAGTGGACCGCCCTGGGTGAGCAGGTTATACGGGCTGAGCTTGAATTTAACTGCAATGCAGGCTTTACCGCAGAGGACGATCGTCTGCCGCCAATGTTCTATAACGAACCGCTGCCGCCCTACAACGTGGTTGTGAAGGTGAGCGATGCACAGATGGATGAGACCTTTCAGTCGTTAAAGCCTACGAAATAGGCAAGGTTTATCAATTTAACCCAAGTTTTAGAGTTTTTCTTGAAATCTCAAGAAAAAAACTCATCTCACTGTTATAGAAGCTCTATACAGTTACATCTTTTAAGACCCCGAAACCAGGGGTCTTAAAAGATGTCTACTGCTCTTTTGTGAAGTAGCGTCGCATACATTTTGCCTTCCACTTCACAACATCTACCTGGATGCGTGCATAGTCCGGTTCGGTCTGGTTTTTCACCGATCGGATGTCAGCCGCAAAGAGGAATCTGGAGGAATTGTGATGACTGAAAGTTATGGAATAATTTCGTGTATTCCAATAGTTACAATGCTGGCTCTGGTATTTAAGACGAAGCGGTTGTTTGAATCGGTGCTTGTTTCATGTGCAATTGCATTGATAATCAGCGACGGAACAGGCTTTGTAACTGCATTGATCGACCATATCTATAAGGTCCTTGCAAATGATACCTATGCCTGGATCTTGTTGATGTTACTCCTTTTTGGCGGTCTCATTAGACTGCTGGAAGAGTCGGGCGGAACCCTTGGTTTTGGCAAACTGGCATTGAAATATATCAAAACTGAAAAGAGAAGTTTGCTTGTAACCTGGGTTCTTGGCATAATTATTTTCATTGATGATTATCTCAATAATCTGGCAATCGGCTCTGCTATGAGAGGCATCAGCGATAAGTATAAAATACCGAGAGAGATGACTGCCCTGACCATTAATGCAACCGGCGGCCCGGTTTGTGTCCTTTTGCCTTTTTCTACCTGGGCAGTTTTTATTTTCGGGACAATGCAGGAATCTGGAATGCCAATGGCAGCAGACGCTACTGTGTTAACTGAATATGTAAAAGTGATCCCATATATTTTCTTTGCAATAGTAATGGTGTTAGCTGTCCCGTTGCTGGCAATTGGTGTTATTCCAAAATTTGGCCCATTAAAGAAAGCTTACGAAAGAGCGCGTTCTGAAGGCGGCAGTGTTTTTCCGGATGGTCTCACCCAACCCATTGAAGAAGCTGGTGAAAGTGATGATGCAGGAACAGAGAAGCAAGAGCCTCAATTGCGGGATTTTCTCATTCCAATGTTGCTTGTAATTGGCTTGACTGTTTATACAAGTGATCTGATTTTTGGTGTTCTTGCAGGAATTTTTTCCGCCTTTCTCCTCTATATACCGACCAAAAAAATGACTTCTTCCGTCTTTTTTGACCACCTCTTTGAGGGCATGAAAGACATGCTGTATATAGGTGTATTTATAGCGTTTGCCTTCATTTTCGTAGAAAGTGTAAATCACCTGGGCTTTAGTGATTTTGTAATCGAATCAATATCTCCATACCTTGTTGGCGGAATGATTCCCGTAATAACATTTATTGCAATTGCAGCGATGTGTTTCTTCGGCATCGATTTCTGGGGAATTATGATTTTAACTTTTCCGATCATAATACCTCTTTCACTGCAGTTTGAAATCAATGCCTATTTGTCTGTGGGAGCTATTGTTTCCGGTTCGGTATTTGGTGGGATGGCCTGTTTCTTTTCTGAACAGATGCTGATGAGTTCAACATCCTGTGAGATCAGGCCTAACGATCAGGCTATTTGCCTGTTTCCATATGCCATACTTGTCTGCATCGTCAGCGCAGTAATGTATCTTATTGCTGGGTTTGTCTTATAGCACAACCGTTATACAAGATAGACAGCTTGACCTATCTTGTTTCGGTTCCTTAAATAAATTACCGGAACTTTTAATCGGAGAAGATCCATGTCGAAAAAAATAGAGAGCAATCCCAAAGATGATGGTTTCAGGATGCCGGGTGAGTTCGAGCCCCATGAAGGGTGCTGGATGATCTGGCCGGAACGAACAGATAATTTCAGACTGGGTGCCAAACCGGCACAGGCGGCTTTTGCAGATGTTGCCCACGCTCTATCAAAGTATGAGCCTGTAACCATGCTCGTGTCAAAGTCTCAATACAGTGCGGCAAAAGAAGTGCTGGAGCCTCAAATCAGAGTCATCGAGATGTCAACCGATGATGCATGGGTTCGGGATACCGGACCTACCTTTGTGATCAATGACGTCACGGGAGAAGTGCGTGGGGTTGATTGGCGTTTTAATGCCTGGGGTGGACTTTTAGACGGGCTATATTTCCCATGGGACCAGGACGACAAGGTTGCTCGTAAGATATGTGATATTGAACGGAAGGATTATTACAGTTTAGAAGAATTCGTCCTTGAGGGTGGTTCAATTCATGTTGATGGGGAGGGCACGTTGATCGTGACTGAAACCTGTTTACTACACGAGAGTCGCAACCCTCAGCTAACAAAAAATGAAATCGAAGAAACGTTGAAGCAGTACCTCAATGTTGAAAAAATAATCTGGTTGCCGGAAGGTATTTACCTGGATGAAACCAATGAACATGTGGACAACATCATACACTATGTGGCACCGGGCAAGGTTGTGCTTGCATGGACCGATGATGTCAACGATCCACAACATGCCATGAGCCTGAAGGCGTATGAAATGCTTACAGGTACAACTGATGCGAAAGGCAGAAGTCTTGAAGTGTTCAAGTTGCACATTCCAAACACCGTATTGGTCACTCAAGAAGAAAGTGAAGGTGTTGATATAGTCGATGGCACTAAACCACGCGATGAAGGGGACCGCCAGGCGGCTTCTTATGCAAATTTTTACATAGCAAACGGTGCAGTAATACTACCTGTTTTCAACGACGAGCAGTATGACAAACTGGCCATAGATACCTTACAAAGAGCAATGCCCGACCACAGGATAGTACCTGTTTATGCTAGGGAAATCCTTCTTGGCGGAGGGAATATTCACTGTATTACTCAGCAGCAACCCAAAGGTTGAAAACTAACTATGCTAGTCCACTTACAAGATCAAACAAAACAATAGGAGAAGTGCTATGGAACATTACGGAATTGTAAGTTTAATTCCTGCGTTTTCAGTACTTGTACTAGCACTGGTAACCAAACGTACCCTTGAGGCATTGATTGGAGGAACGCTTCTTGGCTTTATCATTCTGGAAAAGCAAGCCTTTTTCGGCGCCTTTGTCAGCGCCTCATTGAAGGTGATGGGAGACGAAACCATAGGTTGGATTATTCTGGTCTGTGGACTTTTCGGCAGCCTTATCGCCCTGCTGGTCAAATCTGGGGGTGCGCTGGCCTTCGGCAATTTTCTTGTTCGATTTGTTAAAAATAGAAAGAGCGCCCTTTTAACCACCTATTTACTGGGCTTGGTAATTTTCATCGATGACTACCTCAAT
>WTAT01000014.1 GCA_013139415.1 Desulforhopalus sp. | reverse complement strand
TCAGAACCGATTTTCTCAGGCTCAACGTTTGCACCAGCCCAGAGACCGGCCTGACCAACTGACATGTCGAGGAAATCTTCCCAAGCTTCAGACTCAAGATGCTTCCAGAACTTCTTCAGCTTCTTCTCGTCCATACCAGCTGCACGACGTTCATCAACGAAAGCATTGAGAGCAACGTCAGTTGCCATATAGATTGGTCCACGACCTTCTTTCAGCTCGTTGATCATCAGGTGATTACGGAGACAGGTAGGAGTAACAGGAGAAGCGCCATAAGGCATGAATTTCTCGAGCACATCTTTTACTGAATCACTGTTTGCGTAGAACTCACCAAGACCGTTCTGTACTTTAGCCTTGAACAGGAGGAACCAGGCGCCAACGGGGCCGTAACCATCTTTAAAACGGGCTGGGGTGAAACGATTTTCCATCATGGTCAGGGTAGCACCAACCTGAGCACACATAGTGTAGGTGGAACCTGCATTCCATACTGGATACCATGCACGACCTTTACCTTCACCAGTTGAACGTGGACGGAAAATATTAACCGCACCACCACAAGCAACCATAGCTGCTTTGCAACGGAAAACGTGAACTTTGTTTTCACGGGTGGAGAAACCAGCAGCACCAGCAATTTGATTCGGCTTGTTTTTGTCAAGGAGAAGCTTAACGATGAAGATACGCTCCATGATGTTGTCTGCGCCAAGAGCGGTAGCTGCAGGCTCTGCAACGATACACTTGTAAGACTCACCATTGATCATGATCTGCCATTTACCGGTACGAACAGGCGTTCCACCTTCACGCAGGGTCGCAGCAGGCTTGGCACCGTCAATGTTTTCGCCGTCTGCATCTTTTTTCCAGATGGGGAGGCCCCATTCTTCAAAAAGCTTTACAGATTCATCTACGTGACGACCACAGTCATATACGAGATCTTCACGAATAACGCCCATAAGGTCGTTACGAACCATCTTCACATAGCTCTCAATCGGATTCTCACCGATGTAAGTGTTGATAGCAGACAGACCCTGAGCAACTGCACCAGAACGCTCGAGAGAAGCCTTGTCAACGAGAACAATTTTCATATCTTCCGGAGCCCACTTTTTGATCTCAAAAGCAGTTCCACAAGCCGCCATACCGCCACCGATGATGAGAACATCCACATCATGTTCAACCACCTCAGGGTTCACTACAGCGTTGAGTTCACCTTTTGGTTTATTTGGTAATGCCATTTTCAAATCTCCTTAAAATAAAGATTTCGTAGTTATAAAGTTTCTAACTCAGCTTATTTAGGGGTGGGAAGGTCAGCCTCGAGAAGCAGACATTCGTCATCGAGATTAGCACCTTTATCACTTGCATAAGCATTGGCAGCACCCTCAGCGGTAGTGCGGATAGGGAACTTGAAACGCTTCATATTACCATTACGGAACTTAACGGTCCACATGATGGAATCAGAAGATCTCATTGGGTGAACCTGGCCGCCCATGGGTACGAAATCATCATAACCGCGAACAAAGATAGCACCCTGGGGACATATCTTAACGCAGGAATAACATTCCCAACATGCATCTGGTTCTTGATTATATGCCAGCATCGACTCAACGTTTAAAACCATCAGATCGTTGGGACAGATGTACATGCACGCCGTTTTATCTCCACCTTTGCAGCCATCACACTTTTCAGGCTCTACATAACTTGGCATTCAACTACCTCCTCAGTTTTGTATTAACTGTTGTGACCCTGAACCGACAGGGCCCACTTAAACTATATACAACTAAAAAATCTCTTGTTCACCTACGCCTTACCTCGCGTTAAGTAACCAAGTAACACTACTTACAAATTCGTTTATACTTACAACAACTAGTTTGGCTTTCACTGAATGACTACTCATTTTTCTAGAGAACTCTTTTTATTAGGTTGCCTGGTAATTGTCAAGAAAATTCCACAATCCACAGAATATGCCTAAGTGTAGTTATTGCGCACAATAACCTCACGAGGCTTAGCACCATCCGCCGGCCCGACAATTCCTTCTTTCTCCATCATTTCTATCATTCTCGCAGCTCTGTTATAGCCGACCCGCAACCTTCTCTGCACCATGGAAATCGAAGCCTGCCCTGCCTCAGATATCAGCGCAACAGCCTCATCATATCGCTCATCAAAATCGTCGTCACTGCCGGCACCAGCATCAGTCGGCTCTTTTTCGATTTCCTGCATCACTGCCTCATCGTACCCCGAACTCCCCTGTCGTTTCCAAAACTCCACAATATCGGCTGTCTCTTTCTCAGAGATATACGCTCCGTGAATCCGTTTGATGTTGGCTGTTCCCGGGGCGAGAAACAGCATGTCCCCGGCTCCAAGGAGATGTTCCGCACCGGAAGCGTCGAGGATAGTCCTGGAATCGATTTTCGAAGATACTTTGAATGAAATTCTTGTCGGGAAATTAGCCTTGATGAGACCGGTAAGTACGTCAACAGATGGTCTCTGGGTGGCAAGAATCAGATGAATACCAGCGGCTCTGGCCATTTGGGCGAGACGAGCAATCGCTGCCTCGACATCCTTTGAGGCAACCATCATTAAATCAGCCAGCTCATCTACAATCACTACTATATATGGAAGTTTTTCTTCATTTATTTCATTATAGGAGTCAAAACTTTTCACCCGTGCCTCCTCAAGAAGCAGATAGCGTCGTTCCATCTCCCTGACGGCCCAATTCAGGGCCCTCGAGGCAAGTTTAGGATCGACAACGACCGGATGTAACAGATGGGGGATTCCCTCATAACCGGAAAGCTCGATTCGCTTAGGATCAACCATGAGAAAGCGTACTTCCTGCGGGGTGGCATTATACAAAATGGAAGCAATGATCGTATTGATCCCCACACTCTTACCGGCACCGGTGGCACCGGCAATCAGCAGATGGGGCATTTTCGCCAGGTTGGCCATGGCTAGATTACCTATAACATCAAGCCCTAAGGCAATCGTAAGTTTATGAGAGTTAGACCGATATTTCTCAGTCCCGATGAGTTCTCGAATATAGACAACCTGCCTAACCTCATTTGGTATTTCAATGCCAAGGGCGGCTTTTCCGGGAACAGAACCAACAACACGTACCGACTGTACTTTCAACCCCAGGGCAAGGTCGTCGGCGAGTCCGGCAATTTTATTAATTTTCACCCCGGGAGCTGGTGAGTATTCGTAGGTGGTAACTACCGGTCCTGGGGAAATACCAACGACTTTGCCTGAGACCCCAAAATTTTTTAACTTCTGCTCAAGCTGCTTAGAAAGTTTATAGTACACTTCATTATCAATTTTTTGCTGTACCTGCTTACTTTTACTGAGAAGCGACATGGGAGGCATCTTCCAATCCCCCCTGGCAATTGGTCTTGCTGCAAATTCGTCATCAGCCTCTGCAGCCTTAGCCGCCCGAGCCGGCGCCTTTACTTCTGGAACTGTTACTGTTTTCAGAACCTGCGGTTCGAGTAAAGGTGTTTCCTGTTTGTCGAGGACCTTCCGGGCTGTTCTTTTTCTATTTTGCTGTTTGCTCTCTATGGATTTATCTGCACGTTTCTCAAAAAGTACGGAAATACCCTTTAGCAGATGCCACAAAGCACCCAAAAGTTGATAGGGAGAGAATTGAGTGGAAAGCATTAAAGAAATAAGAAAAACCGTCACAAAAACAAGTACTGTTCCAGCATGACCGACCACCGAATCCAGCAGGGTGAATCCGGTTTTCCCCAAAAAACCACCGGCTTCCAATAATTCCGGGTCTTTGATGGTCAAAGACGACAACAGTCCGCAAAAAGAGATAATCGCGCCGGTCATCCCGGACATCACCTGTGGCAGACGTTGAAAGGACATCCTGGGAGTAAAAAAGAGAAAGGATGATAACAGCAATAAGGCAGGCAGTAAATATGCTCCCCATCCTATGAAACCAAAGAGCACCTGAGCGATCAACGTGCCGATCTCACCACACCAGTTCCCTTTAATTTTTAATGAGTGGGATATAAGACTGAGATATAGAAATAGGGCAATAAATATTCCGAGGACAGCCAGGGCTTCTTGTTTAAGCCCCGGCTTGGGTATTGCATTTTTTTGAGCCATCTACCTGAGCCACTCCTGAATTAGCATTTTTTGTGAATATTCCGGCCAAAAGATGTACTCGGAATTAACAAGAATTGCAAGGAGAGGCCAACAGGCAAAGGTTCACTTCTCAACGAGGGTCGTTCGTACTGCGTCAAGTACTCCATTAATGAATTTAGGGGAATCTTCACCGGCAAAACGCTTGGCAATCTCAACAGCTTCGTTAATCGCTACCTGTGGTGGAACATCTGCCATTTCGAGCATTTCAAAAACGGCAATGCGCAGTAGATTTCTGTCGGTTGCAGCTATACGTGACAACCGCCAGTTGCTCGCTGCTGCAGCTATCAACTGATCAACACGATCAAGGTGATCAGTTATCCCCTGCAACAAGGTAACAGCATAAGACCGGGCCTTTTTGTTAACTTGATAAAGTGCACAGAATAACTCAAACCGTTCTGCCAGATCATAGCCAAATTGCTGATCAGGGCCGATGGTGAAGTCTTCTTGATACAGGAACTGGAGCGCAGCCTCCCGTGAAATTCGGCGAGTACCCATAATTTTTTTTCACAATACGATAATTAGAAAGACAAAAGGGGCAGATGCAAACAGGTTAACCCTATTCTCTGCCCCCATTTCCAATGCGAATGTCATTTTCGCACTGACTCAATCTCAGGAATTCAGCTCAATGGAGCAGATCGATAACATTGGCCATTTCTATGGCAGCAACAGCAACTTCAGCTCCTTTATTGCCGGCCTTAGTTCCGCTACGCTCGATAGCCTGTTCGATGGTTTCTGTGGTCAAAACCCCAAAAAGAACAGGGACTCCAGTTTCAAGACTGGCCTGGGCGGTGCCTTTGGACACCTCATTGACAACAACATCAAAGTGCGGAGTTGCGCCTCGAATGACGACCCCAAGGACAATAACTGCATTATATTTCTGCGCCCCTGCCAATCTTTTGGCAATGAGCGGGATCTCAAAGGCACCGGGAACCCTCACCACATCAATGTCGTCATCGGCTGCACCGGAACGAACCAGGCTGTCTATAGCTCCCTCCAGCAATCGTTCAACGAGAAAAGAGTTAAATCTTGCAACAACAATCGCAAATTTTTTGCCATCCGCATTGAGATTTCCTTCAATATACTTTGCCATACCCTCTCACCTGAAATTATTTATTTTAGCGCCAACAGAAACGTTTTTATTAATGTTGATAATTTCGTAAAAAGTCCTCTGCTCCGTCATTCCCGCGAAGGCGGGAATCCAGAAGATGTTGAAATGACTAGATTCCCGCCTTCGCGGGAATGACGGAAAATTGGCAAAATGTAGTTTTTACGAATTCATCAATGTTTATTCATCATCGACTTCCATAAGGTGCCCCATCCGGTCTCGTTTACACATCAGATATTCTTTACTTTCCTCGGAAGCCTCCATCTCTAGTGGAAACCGCGCGACGACCTCAATACCATAGCCTTCAAGACCGACAATCTTTTTGGGATTATTGGTCAATATGGCCATTTTTTTAACCCCGAGGTCACGGAGAATCTGTGCACCAATGCCATAATCCCGGAGATCACTCTTAAAACCCAGCCGATGGTTAGCTTCGACGGTGTCTACTCCTTCATCATCCTGCAGACAGTAGGCCTTCAACTTATTGACCAACCCAATACCGCGGCCTTCCTGGCGCATATACAGGAGAATACCGCATCCTTCCTGATCGATCATCTTCATTGCAGCGTTCAACTGAAGCCCGCAGTCACAACGAGCAGAACCAAAGACGTCACCGGTCAGGCATTCGGAGTGCACCCGAACAAGAACCCGATCCGCCTTGGAGATATCGCCTTTAACAAGAGCAAGATGGTCAAGCTTGTCGATAGAGTTGGAATAAACAACAGCCCTGAATTCCCCGGCATGTTCTGTGGGAACCCTTGCTTCCACGGCTCGCTGCACCAGAGTGTCTTCACGCAACCGGTAGGCGACAAGATCGGCAATGGTAGCAATTTTCAAATCATGCTTTTCAGCAAACACCTCCAGATCATTCATGCGGGCCATCGTCCCGTCATCCTTCATAATCTCGCAAATCACTCCGGCAGGAATCAATCCGGCAAGGCGGGAAAGATCCACAGACCCCTCAGTCTGACCAGCGCGGACAAGCACACCACCATCCCTGGCTCGAAGAGGAAAGATATGACCGGGACTGACCAAATCTTTTGGTTTTGTGTCCGGGTCAACAGCCACCTGAACAGTACGCGCCCGGTCAGCTGCTGAGATACCCGTGGAAACGCCGGTTCTAGCTTCTATACTTATAGTGAAGCCAGTTCCATAGGGGGAGGTGTTATTGGAAACCATCATCGGCAAGTCGAGCTTATCTGTCAGCTCTTCGTTCAATGTCAGACAAATAAGACCCCTGCCGTGAGTCGCCATGAAATTAATGCCGGCCGCATCAAC
>WTAT01000072.1 GCA_013139415.1 Desulforhopalus sp. | reverse complement strand
CCAGGACGAATATCTATTGATGAAAATGAAATAGTTTTCCGTTCACTTAAAAAAAGAAAGACAGATAGCAGGGGGCGGAAAAAGTTACCTGAATATAGAGCCGTTCCGGTGCCTAAATCCCTTATTGATAGTTTCGATTATGTTTTCGATATACGAAGGAAGCACCGTAAGAATGATGGGCTCAAGGACTTGTTTTGGACTATGAGCCGACCAACGGCTTATCGCCTTGTGAAACGTATAATGAATAGGGCAAATATCAAAGGGAAACAGGCGACAGGGAAGGGGATTCGCCACGCTTTTGGAATTGCGCTTTTGTCCGGGTCAAAACCCTTACCTATCCATATACTAGCTCAACTCATGGGGCACAGTAGCACCAAAACGACAGAAATCTATCTTCAGGCTATCGGTGAAGAAAAACGTAAACTTGTCCTCGATGCGTGGAAAGAATGAATTTTACATCAAAACATATGAAACGCCAGATTAGAAAGTACTATCAATCTTCCGTTGCTGAAACAATGGAGCAACTATCCTGATTGATTCTCTGGAATTATCAATAATGCAGAGTGCTCCATTTGCAGCCTGTATTTTGGGAGTAATTTTGAATTTACAAAAGTGCAATAATGCTCCTTTTCTGGAATATTTTTGGGCCATAATAAAGCACGACCTGATCAGAAACAGTATCAACTCACAGTGGTAATTGCTGACTTTACCTTGCCACGTACAATCACAGTTGAGAGAAGACGTGATACAATAGTACTATCGCTAAAAATCCCTTGTTATTGGGTGAATTTAAACAAACGGTTCTAAAGTTCCATAAGCCATTGAACTCGGGAAGGAGCAGGATCACTCAAGGAACATATCTCGTTTGCACCTCCAATTGTTGTTAAATTGCCCCCGTAGGGCTTCATTTTTACTGGTGGTGGCTTTCATAGCTGCTCTGAGGAGTTGGATTTCTCGAACGAAAGGGCGGTAGATTCAATAGGTTTGAAATCTCCCAAAAATCCGGGACTAAAACCGAGTTAAAACGGGGAGGTCGAAAATAGGCTAAAAGCCTTTCAAATAGCGAGCTTACGCAAAACACTATGGAACTTTAGAGCCGTTTGTTTAAACGTACCCAATAGTGGATGCCAAGGTCCATTTAGAGCAATACGGACAGAAGAGATAAGTCATTACTCGCGACAATTATTCCGGTATATTTAACTTAGCTGGCATGGGGCAGGATATGACCATTTTCTCTAATTTATCAAGGATGTAGGCCTGGTCTTTCAATAAATCAATATGCTGGGGGTCAACGGTGATCTCAGAGTCAGCTATACTGGTGAAGGCGCTATAGGCATCGCCCTCCAGATCAAAATGTTCGCGGGTGAGGATAGCGAAATCATTGCCATAGGCCCTGAAGAGTAGGGCTTTAGGATAGTGTGTCTGCAGTTCGATAGCAAAATCCTGAAAAATACGATTCCCCCGTTCCCATCCCTCCCGTTTGTTGTATTCGAGAACATTGGTCAGATGGAGGAGGTGGAGGCAGGTGTATTCATGGAGATTCTGGTTGTTCTGCAGAAAAATTTTCAGATAGTCCTCGTTGAACAGGCCAGTCAGTTTGTCATTAAAGAAGTAAGAAAAACGTTTTTTTTCAATATCCGTGGTCGGTGTTTGGGTGATGCTCACAGGAGCAGTTGTGCCTTTGAGCGCCTCGAGGGCAGCGACGACAACGTCTGGGTGAAACTGGATGCCACTGAGAGATGCCAGTTCAGCCAGGGCCTCTTTGATCTGTTTCCGTGGTTTGTAGATACGGTTGGTGGTCATGGCGTCGAAGGCATCGGCAACGGTAAGAATGCGTGAGAGAAAGGGAATTTCATCGCCATGTAATCCGTCTGGATAACCCTGTCCATCATAACGTTCATGGTGGTGGAGGATGATCTCGGACAGATCTTTGTACATGTCGATATTGGAGAGCATCTCATAGCCGGCGGTGGCGTGGAGCTTAATTAGTACGTAGTCCAGACTGCTCAGCTTTCCTGGTTTGAGGAGGACGGAATCTGGTGTGGCTATCTTTCCGATATCATGAAGGATGGCTGCTTTGTAGAGTTTTCCTATTTCCTGTTCATCAATGCCCATTTCCTTGGCTATTTTTTGACAATATCCGCCCACACGCTCAGTATGACCTGCGGTATAGGTATCCCGTTGCTCGATCATGTTTACAAAGGTGAAAATTGTCTCCTGATAGTTGACTGTTCGTTCAAGGGTCAGCTTGGCGACTTCTTCCCGGTGACGAAATGAGCTGATGGCGAAACCGAGATCCCCGGCAAGTTCTTCCAGCATGGCGATTTCTTCCTGCTCAAATCCCTCTTGCAGCCAAGTATAGATGGTGAGGGTGCCTAGTGGTTTTGCTGATTCTCCGGCCCGTAGGGGAAGGGCGATGGCTACCTGAAATCCCTTGATTTCGTTCTGGTTCCGCCAGGGGGTAAGATCTTGATCATGGCTGCGGTCGCTGATCACGGTGGTCTCTTCCCGAACACATCTGGCCGTCGGGCTTTGATAAAAAGGCAGCTCGGGGTTGTTGATCTCATAAGGGGGAGGGGCCAGGTATTTTTCGAAATCATCAGGGCTGTATATTTTATAAATTTCGTTCTGGTCCAGCAGGCCAATCCAGGAAAAACCATAGTGTCCATGCTGGACAAAGAGTTCGCATGATTTTTTGAGCATCACTTCCAGGGTGGGAGAGGTGATCAGTACTTTGTTGATATCGGCCACGGTCAGCATGATACCCTTGAGATAGATCTGTTGATCGAGAAGATTGTTTATCTTTTCTGTTCGTTGCGCCACTTTGCTTTCAAGGGTGGTGTTCAGCCTCTCCACTTCCAACTTTTTCTTCTGCAGGATCCGATTTAAAAGAATGACGTACCAGGCAGTGACCAAGATCAGAAGGACCGCCAGACCGAGAAGGGTGAGTTGTCGCCAGTAGCGAGTGAGGACATCAGTAAGGGAAAACTTGCCATAGTCTTTATAAGGGCCGATTTTTAGATCAAAAAGGCAGTCATGCACGGGTTGATAATTAAGGGGGATGGTCCATCCTGCAGAATGACTGGCCAAGGCTGCCGGATGGTCACTCTCCATGATCATTAGGGCACCGGCGACGAGACGGGAAAGCCGGTCGGGTGTAGTTTTGATTGCCGCCATTGGCCATTCCGGGTAGAGGGCGGTGCTGAGAAGAAAGGGAAACTCGTTTATTTGCTGTTGCTGAATGATCTTTATCTGTTTCAGTTGGATAGACCCCTTTTCCGCCATTTGTTCAAGGGTGTCGGTGCGCACTGTTCCGACATCAACAGCGCTGGCCAGGACAGCACGGACAACCCCTTCATGAGTGCCACCATAGTGCAGAGAGGAAAAGTCGTTGAACGGGTCGATATCCTGGAGGAAAAATTCCCGCCAGGCCACAATCCAGCCACCTAAAGAAAGTGAGTCCACAGCCATAAAGGATTTTCCCGTGAGGTCGCTGATGGTGTTGATGTCTTGGCGTTCGGCTTTAGTGAAGATCACTCCGCCAAAGGTGGTAGTCTGTTGGCCGGCAAGATTCTGGTTGACCAAGGTGGCAATGCGGCTGATCCCGTAGAATTTTTCCAGCTCTACATAATAGGCAGGGTTGGTCAACACAAAGTCGACCTTTCCCTGTTTGACTGTATCATGAATTTCTTTAAAGCCCAAAGGGACGATGGTGAAATGGTAATCTGGGAGTTTGGTGGACAGATAATCAGCTGTTGTTGACCATTTTTCGACGGCGACATCCTCTCCGCTTTTGGCGAGAACGCCGATGGATATGGTTTGCGAGGTGGTCGATAGCAGAGACGATGGGAAGAGAAGGAATGCAACGAGGCAGATTATTTGAACAATAACAATCATAGTCGGCCGAATACAATATGAATTGACAAGAAGAAAGCGAGCCTCCAGTTGCGAGCTCCATCTGCTACTTATACCATAGCATAGTTGATCTGGGGAAAGGGAGTATTTAACTTTTTTGAAAACTTTGCGACAGAACCAGATTTTTTATTCAGGCCTCTCGTCCGTAGCGGTCAACCGGATGTCGTCATCCCTCGATACCCCTCCTGCCCTCAACCCCCTTGGTGTAATAATGCTTTATCTCTTTCATCTCCGTCACCAAATCGGCCCTTTCGATCAGCTCAGGGAGCGCGCCCCTGCCAGTCAGCACCAGCTCCACCGAATCCGGCTTGCCGTCGATAATCTCCAGTAGATCTTCCCATTTCACCAGGCCAAAAAGCAGGGCGACATTAACCTCATCCAGCACTACCAGGTCGTAATCACCACTATTCACCGCCTGCCTGGCCCGAGCCATGCCTTCAGCGATCAGTTCCAGGTAGTCGGCCGGCGGATTACCGGCAGGAAAAACCA
>WTAT01000616.1 GCA_013139415.1 Desulforhopalus sp. | reverse complement strand
GATTGGCTGGAGACGCATATCCTCAATTATCGAAAACCGGGCCTTGCCAGTTCTTCGGATGAGGGCATCCTGTTGCTGGCAGGCAGTGACGACCTTCTCTTTCAGAAGACGCTGTCACTTTTCCACGCAAAAGACCCTGGGACAGTCGGGTTTTTTGCCAATCTTGGGAGCATGGGGGGCCTGAAAAGCCTCAGGCGCGGGATTTGCCATATCGGGGTCTGTCACCTGCTCCAGGACGACAATGAAGAATATAATTTTGACTTTGCCGATCAGGAGCTTGATAAAGCACCGATCTTTGTAAACTTCAGCCGCAGGCAGCAGGGGCTTCTGGTAAAAAAAGGTAATCCAAAAGGAATCACCGGAGTAACTGATCTGGCAAGAAAAGATGTCACTATTGTCAACCGTCCGCTGGGGACAGGAACCCGGTTGCTCCTTGATTATGAAATTGCCAAATCGGAAATTTCCTCTGGACAGATTGCCGGGTATCACAATGAGGTCTCGCGTCATCTGGACGCCGGCTTGGAAGTCTTTGCCGGTCGGGCGGACGCCGCCCCGGCTATTCGCGCTGTTGCCGGCCTTCTTGGGCTTGGCTTCGTGCCACTTCGCTGGGAAAGATTTGATCTGCTGATTTTAAGAGAACGTTTTTTTGAGCAGACGATTCAGAATTTTATAGGCTTGCTCCATGAAGAGTCTTTCAGAGAGTTGGCTGGTAGTTTTGAAGGATACGATGTTTCGTTATGTGGAAAAATGCTATTTCCTGATAATTTTAAAACTGAGGAGTAAAGAATGAAGAAAAAGGTAGTCGTTTGGCTGGGAGTATTTTGTCTGATTGGTATTTTTGCTGGAAGTAGCTATGCTGCAGAGAAAATACTGAAGATGTCGACCACAACCAGCACTCAGTCCTCCGGTTTGCTTGATCAACTGCTTCCGGAATTCGAAAAGGATACCGGAATTAAGATTAAGGTTATTGCCAAAGGAACGGGAGCTGCGATACGTGATGGCCAGGATGGAAATGTTGATGTTATTTTTGTCCATGCCAAGGGCCGGGAGGATAAGTTTGTTGCCGATGGTTTTGGAACAAAACGTTATGCAGTAATGCATAACGACTTTGTTGTTATCGGTCCTGTGGCCGATCCGGCAGCTATAAAAGGGATGTCGGATGCAGGTAAGGCGCTTAATAAAATTGCCACTGCGAAGGCAACTTTTATTTCCCGTGGGGATGACAGTGGCACCCATACCAAAGAGCAATTTCTCTGGCAACAATCCGGCATAACCCTTGCTGAACAGATCCAGACAATTGTCAAAAAAGGTAAGAAAAAAGATATTACCTTTAAGGTTCCTGCCGATTCTACGGCCTGGTACCAGTCAATCGGTCAGGGAATGGGGAAAACCATTACCTTTGCTGAAGAAAAACAAGCATATACTATGACTGACCGCGGAACGTATATCAAATATAAATATGGTAAAACTCCGGCGGTTGAGTTGGATGTTCTCTGCGAAGGTGGGGCTGATCTGGCCAATCCCTATGGAATCATCCCAGTAAATCCTGCAAAACATCCACATGTACAAAATGATCTGGCTATGCAGTTTGTTAATTGGATAATCTCGGATAAAGGGCAGGAACTGATAGGGGATTATCGATTGGAAGGTAAACAACTTTTTTACCCCGACGCAAAATAAGTTTGTAGTAAGTTCTTAAAAATTAATTACGTTCTGGGAGGGGTATATTATATACCCCTCTTTTTTTTTGTTATAACGTACTGGTAATAGAACAGGATTCCGGGACAAAGCTGTGTCGGTATCCGTAACCGATCTGGGAGTATTTTAAAGATAATGGATTTGCTCTTCGACAGTGTGCAGTCTGCATTTTTACTGTTCATGGCTTTTGACGCAGAACTCATTGAGATTGTACTGGTTTCACTCAGGGTAAGTTTTGCAGCTACTTTAATTGCTTCAATTATCGGTATTCCGGGTGGCTTTCTCATAGCCTACTCAAGTTTTCCCGGGAAAAGGCTTGTTTTGACAGGTCTCAACACTCTGCTGGCTCTTCCTACGGTGGTCATCGGTCTTCTTGTCTATTCCTTTATCTCCAGGCGTGGCATTCTGGGCCCTCTCGATCTTCTGTATACCCAGAAAGCAATTGTTATTGGTCAAGTCATTTTAATTGTTCCTGTGATCATGACCCTGACCATTGCTGCAATCAGTCGGATTGACAAACGCTATCGGATGACCGCCCTGACGCTTGGTGCGAGCCGTAACCAGATGGCACTGGTGATTCTCAAAGAGGCGCGTTATGGTATCTTTGCCGCGGTCATCGCAGCATTTGGCCGGGTGATCGCAGAAGTGGGGATAAGTATGATGCTGGGTGGCAACGCCAAAGGATTCACCCGGACCATGACTACAGCAATGGCGCTGGAGTACGATAAAGGAGAATTTGTTCTGGCTGTGGCCCTTGGCATAACCCTTATGACCTTTGCCTTTTTAATAAACATGCTGTTTCATCTCATGCAGGGCAGGACCGGAAACGATGCTGTATAGACTGGAAAATTTAAAGAGAAATCACGGCAGACGTACTGTCTTAAAAATTGAGAAACTCGAGATTTGGCCCAATCAGATCTATACCTTGATCGGACCAAACGGTGCGGGCAAGACGAGTTTGTTGAAAATTCTCGCTTTTCTGGATAAACCGAGTAGCGGGAGTTTACACTTTTTGGATAACCAAGTCTCGTTTGAGGAAAAGAAACTGTATGCCTTACGCAGGCAGGTAGTGTTGCTTGACCAGAGTCCTATCATGTTCACCGGCTCGGTTTGGAAAAATGTCGAATTCGGGCTGCAGGTAAGAAAGGTACCTGCTAAGGAGCGCAGGCGTCGTATCGAGGAGGCGCTCGAGCTGGTTGGGATGGAGAGTTTTGCTGATTATGATGCCAAGGGACTTTCAGGAGGAGAGACAAAACGTGTCGCCCTGGCAAGAGCATTGGTTTTAGAGCCGGAAGTTTTGCTGTGTGATGAGCCGACCGCCAATGTGGATAATGAGAACCAGGAGATTATTCTCAACATTATCGAGAGAATTAATAAAGAACGGCAAGGTTCTATCATATTTTCTACTCATTATCTCTCTCAGGGACAACGGCTTGCTGACCATACGCTGCTCTTGCAAAACGGTACCCTTTCCAATATTGTGAGCGAAAATATCCATCGTGTAACCGTTATCGATCGTCAGGAAGAAGGTCTCCTCTGTCAGCTTACCGGACAGCTTTTTCTAAAACTTCCGATGCATATCTTCCCAGGGAACGTAAACGTTGCCAAGCTCCATATCGATCCCAATCTAATAATCTTCAACCCCCAAATGACAGACCCTGCCGAGGGAAATCTCTTGAGCGGACATATTACTGAACTCTCTCAGGATAGTGGCCGGATACGAGTCGTAATTGATGTGGGAGTAAAACTGGCTTTGGTGCTTTCTATGGAGCAGTATCGCCTGGAAAAACCGG
>WTAT01000159.1 GCA_013139415.1 Desulforhopalus sp. | reverse complement strand
GTCTGCTGGAAGAAACACAGGCTGCAAGAAAAACTGCTGTGGAAGCCACCAAGGCCAAATCAGACTTCCTGGCCAACATGAGCCATGAGATCCGTACACCCATGAACGCCATCATCGGCATGAGCCATTTGGCGCTCAAAACAGAACTTACAGCAAAGCAGCGTGATTATATAAGCAAGGTACAGTTGTCCTCCAACGCACTTCTGGGGATTATCAATGACATTCTGGATTTCTCCAAAATCGAGGCAGGCAAGCTCGACATGGAGTCAACCAATTTCCAATTGGAGGATGTGCTCAATAACCTTGCTAACCTGATCAGCATCAAGGCCGAGGAAAAGGGTTTGGAGTTGTTATTCAATGTTGACCATGAGACGCCGACCGCTCTGACAGGCGACTCCCTGCGTCTTGGCCAGATCCTGATCAACCTTTCCAATAACGCCGTGAAGTTCACGGAAAAAGGTGAGATCGTCGTCTCTGTATCTGTGGTTGAAAAGAATGAATCCAAGGCAGAGTTGCAATTTTCGGTACAGGATTCAGGCATCGGCTTAACCGAAAAACAGCGTGGCAAATTATTTCAGGCCTTTTCCCAGGCCGATACCTCCACCACCAGGAAATACGGCGGTACCGGTCTGGGGCTGACCATTTCCAAGAAACTCTGTGAGCTAATGGGTGGTGATATCTGGGTAGAGAGTGAACCTGGGGTGGGCAGCACTTGTATCTTTACAGCGATCTTTGGGCTGCATGCCGAAAAGAAGATTCCGCACTTGCCCGAGCCAGATCTGCGTGGCAAATCGGTCCACGTAGTTGATGATAACCAGACCTCCCGCGAGATCCTGCAAGATATGCTGGAGGCAATGTCTTTTGTTGTCTCCCAGTCAGCTTCCGGCGAAGAGGCCCTGGACGAGGTCATTCAGGCTGACAAGATGGGCAACCCCTTTGAAGTGGTTTACATTGACTGGCAGATGCCCGGTATGAACGGCATCGCTACATCGAAGAAGATCAAGGAACTGGATCTTTCCCTGCAGCCCAAGATCATCATGGTAACCGCTTATGGCCGTGAAGAGATTATGCAGCAGGCCGAGGATATCAAGCTGGATGGCTTCCTGGTCAAGCCGATAAGTCGTTCATTACTTTTTGACGCCACCATGCAGGCATTCGGCATGGAAGTGGCAAGGACATATGATGCCAGAGCTGACAAGGACAAAGACATTGAGGCCTTGAAGGATATCCGCGGCGCCCGGATTCTTCTGGTAGAGGATAACGAGATTAATCAGCAGGTGGCCCAGGAGATATTGGAGCAGGCAATGTTAGTGGTTGAGATAGCCAATAACGGCAAAGAAGCCCTGGATATGGCGCAGAAAAACAACTATGACGTAATCCTCATGGATATCCAGATGCCGGTGATGAGTGGCTTTGAGTCCACGGAGAAGATCCGAAATCTTGAATCTGATGTCCGTGACATTCCGATTATTGCGATGACAGCCCATGCCATGGCTGGAGATCGGGAGAAATCCATTGAAGGCGGCATGAATGACCATGTGACCAAGCCGATCAACCCGGATGAATTGTTCGGTTCGTTATTGAAATGGATCAAACCGGGTGTGCGGGAAATTCCGAAGAAACTGGCAGAAAAACTGAAAGCAGAAGAAAAGCCAGTCGAAAAAATTCCTTTACCGCAAATCCCTGACATAGATATAGAGTCAGGCCTTTTACGGGTTGGGGGCAATGAGAAGTTGTACCGCAATCTGCTGGGCAAATTCTACAACGAGTATCCGGATTCGACCAAACAGATAAAAGATGCCCTGGCCAAGGAGGATAAGGAACTGGGAATTCGGTTGGCTCATACAGTCAAGGGTGTTGCCGGTAATCTAGGCGCGAAGGATTTACAGGCAGCCGGAGCCGATGTTGAGGCGGCAATCAAGGACGGCAACCTGGAAAACATTGATGAGCTGCTGGATACCTTTGAGCAGAACATTAAATCAATAATGAATGATTTGAAAGATTTTGTAACTGCCGTTGAGGCCGAAGGTGAGAATAAGGGTAAAAAGGAAATTGGTGATCCTGCAAAGCTGCAAGAACTGCTTGAGAAGTTACAACCCTTTTTGCAGAAGAAAAATCCCAAGCCAAGCAAGGAAATAATGGCTGAGATCAACGGCTTTTCCTGGCCGGACTTCTCAGTAGAGATTGGAGATCTTACCAGGCTGATTGGCAAATATAAATTCAAGGATGCCAAAAATATTTTAGATTCATTATCTAAAAGAATATAGTTCGGAAAGGAGGATATTATGGTTGATCTGTCAAACTCCACTCTCTTAGTAGTTGATGATATTGAGGAGAACATCGATGTTCTTGTAGAGGCTTTGGGTGACGACTTTGTTGTGTCTGTGGCCATGGATGGGGTTTCTGCCCTGGAATCCGTAGCCGAGCAGAAACCAGACCTTATCCTGCTGGATATAATGATGCCCGGCATGAGCGGTTACGAGGTATGCGAAAAATTAAAGGCAGATGATGAAACCAGCAGTATACCCATTGTCTTTCTCACTGCCATGACCGAGGAACAGGATGAGGCCAAGGGATTGGCCCTTGGTGCCATTGACTATATTACCAAACCGTTCAATCCGGACCTGGTCAAGTCCAGGGTAAAAAATCACCTTACCCTGAAACTGCATCAGGATCACTTGGAGGATCTTGTCCGGGAGAGGACACGACAGCTGGAGCTCACCCAGGAAGTCACCATTGAGAGCATGGGTACTCTGGCTGAGTATAGAGATCCTGAAACCGGGGGGCATATCAAGCGTACCAAGCACTATGTAAAGGCCCTCGCTGAAAAGTTGAAAGACCATCCAAGATACAGTGATTTTCTGGATGACGCCACCATTGAACTGCTTTACAAATCCGCTCCTCTGCACGATATCGGCAAGGTGGGGGTGAAGGATAATATTCTGTTGAAACCCGGCAAGCTCACTGATGAAGAATATGTTGAGATGAAAAAACACGCTGTTTACGGTAGGGATGTCATTGCCATCCAGGAAAAGAAACTGGGAGAAAATTCCTTTCTCCACCATGCCAAAGAGTTAGCGGCATCCCATCACGAAAAATGGGACGGGACAGGCATTCCAGATGGCCTGAAAGGCGACTCCATTCCCGTTTCTGCCCGACTGATGGCTATTGCTGATGTCTATGATGCCCTGATCAGCAAGCGTGTATACAAACTCCCCTTTCCCCACTCCAAAGCAATTGCCATTATCAAGGAGGGAGGAGGAACCCAATTTGACCCTGACATGGTAGATGCCTTTATTGAGATCAGCGAAAAGTTCAGGGAAATAGCCTTAGCGTTTGCGGATTTTGAAGAAGAACGGGAAACACTTTCCAAATAGTTAATAATCAACCGGAAAAAGTTTTTTAAAAGTGAATATATTTTATATTAAATATAGGTTGAGTTAACCATTAAGTTATCAAACAGGTATAAATGATAACTGGGAGGCCAAAAATTTGAAATCGCTTTCAGAATGCACAGTCATGGTTGTCGACGATACTGAGGAGAATATTGATATACTCGTTGAAACCCTTGGCGATGACTATAAAATCAGTGTAGCCATGGACGGAGAGGCCGCTCTGGAAGACATCGCGGAAAATCCGCCGGACCTTATTCTCCTGGATATAATGATGCCGGGGATTGACGGCTATGAGGTCTGCAGAAGACTCAAGGCCGATCCCGAAACCAATGATATCCCTATTATCTTTATCACTGCAATGGGAGAGATGAAAGATGAAGAAGAGGGACTTAAATTGGGTGCCATTGATTATATCAGGAAACCGATCACCCCTGTTATTGTCAAGACCAAGGTAAAAAATCAGCTCATGGCGCATCTGGCCCACGTAAAGGAGCTAAGAGAGGGGACTGCTACGCTGGAAAAGATTGAAAAGGAGCTGCAGGTGGCCAGGGTTCTCCAGATGGATATTCTGCCCAGGTCTTTCCCCGAAAGGAATGATGTTGATCTTTTTGCTACGCTCAAGCCGGCCCGGCAGGTCGGGGGGGATTTTTATGATTTCTTTTTTCTTGACGCAGACAGGCTCTGTTTTGTCATTGGTGATGTGTCCGGCAAGGGGGTGCCGGCTGCTCTGTTCATGTCCGCTGCCAAGGCATGGATCAAATCAACGATGCAAACCGATCACAATACGGATAGCATTCTTGATACTGTTAACAAGGAACTTGCTGAGGAAAATGATACCTGTACCTTTGTGACAGTGTTTCTTGGTGTCCTTGACCTGCGGAACGGGAATCTGTCCTTTTCCAATGCAGGTCATAATGCACCATTATTGTTTCAATCCGGAGGTGAACCTGAATTTCTCGAGGGCGGAAAGAGCATGATGCTTGGTATTGATGATGAAACGATTTATACCAGTAAATCAATTCAGTTACAGCCGGGACAATGTCTCTGTCTTTACACAGATGGGATTACAGAGGCATTTAACGAGACGAATGAAGAGTTTTCGGATGAAAGGCTGAAAGACTTTATTTCCCGTTCTACTGAAAGGCCGGTTAAGGAACTTGTAGAACTGCTTGTTCAGGAAGTTGAATTCTTCGCCGGTAAGAGGCCTCAGGCCGATGATATAACAGTTCTTGCGCTTAGATATCTGCCTTAGAATTATGAAGACAAGTTATGAAATACTCCGTAAAAAATAATCGGACTGAAGTTCAGCCTATGGTCAACGCAATGATTCAGTACTGCAAGGAACATGTCATCTCAGATGAGATTAGCCAGGATATGGGTCTTGTTCTCGAAGAAATACTTACAAATATTATAAAATATTCCTACGATGACACCTTAAATCATGAAATAGTGGTTGAAATTGAAAAGGATGCAGAATCATTGCAACTCAGAGTTGAGGATGACGGCAGACCTTTTGACTCTACGGGATTTTATAATCCGGATATTGAAAAGGATTTTGAAGACCGAAATATTGGCGGCATGGGTATCCATCTTATTCGCAGTTTGATGGATGAAATGAGATATGAATTTACTCAAGGCAGAAATATTCTTATTGTGAAAAAAAATCTATATTGATAATTTATTAAAAAACCAGGCAAACTTTAAGGAGGATTGAATGTCATTACAAGTGTCACATAAGGAGTCCAGGCCCGGAGTTTTTGTTGTTTCCCCTGTTGGTTCGATCGATTCAGATACTGATACGATTCTGGCCGACGATTTTGAGATAATTTTTCAGGGCACTCCTTCTCAAATTGTCTTGAATATGGCAGAGGTCCGTTATATCAGCAGTGCCGGGGTGCGTGTAATCCTTAAGGCCAAAAAAGACATAAAGAAATTGGACGGCACTATTAGTTTCATCAATCTGCAACCACAGATTAAAAAGGTATTTGAAATCCTGAATGCCTTGCCAACATTCAAGGTATTCTCTTCTGTGAAGGAGATGGATAGTTACCTTGATGCCATGCAGGAAAAATTTACAGAATGATATTATTTATATAATCAGTCATTCAGCTAAAGATAATTCCTATATCTTAATTTGTTGATCAGGAATTACGCAGGATTTTGTGGGAAACCCCTTCCCTAGAATCTGCCTGTTTCTTGTCCAGATGAAGTATTTGCAGCAATTCAACAAGTTACTGTTTCAGGATATATCAAGTTGTAAATACACTACCAATGGACAGCCAGCAACATCCCCAAAAACATTTTTTTCAAAACAGATATTGGACACTGAAATTGTTTTTTGAATTTTAGGTTTCTGCTATCCATTGAAAGTCATGAACCATTCTTAAAGTGCCAAGGTGTACGGTGGACAGGTTGAGTTAGATTTTGTATGACAAAACTAAAGATGGTGGCAAGTTATCTTTACTTTTGATTAAAGATAATATCTTATATTGTTAAGTGATTTGGCATTTCACAAAATCAACACTATGGCAAGGATGTTTTATCTATCCACAGAAAGATAATTCAACTATTTTTAATTAACATAAGGAGGAGTAAAAATGTGGGAAGTAGTTGTAGACAAGGATAAATGTAATGGCGATGAAGAATGTGTAGATGCTTGTCC
>WTAT01000061.1 GCA_013139415.1 Desulforhopalus sp. | reverse complement strand
GCAGACCGTATTTCTTTATCTTACTGGTGAGAGTCTTTCGGTTAATACCCAAAATACGAGCCGCCTCCTGCCGCTTACCTTTGGTCTGACGCAGGATGAACTGGATGTACCGTTTTTCGAGCTCCTCAAGGCTGAAGCTCTCTTCTTTGAACACCTGGAACTCACCCTGTCTCTGGCTGATAAAGGCGGGCAGGTGCTCAGGTTCGATTACATCGCAATCTTCCAGGATAAGGATCCGTTCGATGGTGTGCTCCAACTCCCGAACGTTACCCGGCCATGGATAGGCCGAGAGCATTTCCAAGGCTCGTTTGGACACGGACCGCTGTCGTCCGTTTCTTTTTTGAGAGTGTAATTTAAGAAAATGGTCCACAAGGAGCGGCACGTCACCGGTTCGATCACGAAGAGGCGGCAATTTTATGGGAACAACACTGAGACGATAGTAGAGGTCCTCCCGAAAGGCGCGCTCTTTTATGGCCTCCTTGAGATCACGATTCGAGGAGGCAATGATGCGGATGTCCAATTTGACGCGCTTCTGGGTGCCCACTTTCATGAATTCCCGCTCCTGGATTACCCTGAGCAGCTTTGCCTGGATGTTAAGGCTTAGATTCGAGATTTCGTCAAAGAAAAAGGTCCCGTGGTTGGCAAGTTCGAAAAGACCGTGTTTGGTCTGGAAAGCTCCGGTGAAAGAACCTTTGACATGGCCGAATAGTTCACTCTCCAGAAGGCTCTCAACCAAGGCGGAACAATCCACCGGCACGAATTCTTTGTTTGCCCTATCGCTAAGGGTGTGGACTGCCCGGGCTACTAGTTCTTTCCCTGTGCCGCTTTCCCCGGTGAGAAGCACGGTACTATCACTCGGGGCGGCTCGCCTGATTGTAGAGAAGACCTCACGTATGGCCTGACTATTGCCTACGATGTATGGAACCTCTCCGACCGTTTCCCCTTCCTCAGGAGCGTCCTCGGATTCTGTCGCCAAAATCGCTTGTTCTTGGGCTTTTAGGACGAGGGTTTCGAGGTCATCAACTCTGAAGGGTTTCACCAGGTAGTCCAGGGCACCCAGCTGGGTGCACTCAACTGCGCTCCGTATGGTGGGATGCCCGGTTATCATGATAACCACCGTTTCAGGATAGGTTGCCCGGAGGTGCTTTAGGACCTCCATCCCGTCCATGCCTGGCATTTTGATATCCAACAAAACGATATTTATTGGATGTTGTGCCATGATTGCCAGGGCTTCACTACCGTCGGCAGCAGTGTGAATCGACAGATCCTGTTGCGCTAGAACCCGAGAGATGCCTGCGCGTACCACTGCTTCATCATCCACTACGAGGACCTCGGGTTTTTTCTCATTCTTGGCCATAATCGATAAGCTTACCTCCAGAGATAGTGGGGAGCAACACTCGAAAGGTGGTTCCTACCCCGGGTTTACTTTCCACTTCCACTGAACCACGGTGCGCCTCAATGATCCCTTTGACAATAGAAAGACCCAGACCTGTTCCAATTACCTGTCTCGTCTCAGGATGTTTCACCCGGTAGAACTTGTCAAATATCTTTGGGATTTCTTCCGGTGCGATTCCTACACCGGAGTCGCTTACCCTGAACTCCAGGTATTCTCCATGCGGAATTGCTGAAACAGTAACCGTGCCCCCATCTGGAGTATAGTTGATACCGTTGCTGATCAGATTGGTGAACACTTCCTCCATGCTGCGTGCATCCGCCTGCACCATCGGCAGCTCCGGCGGCAGCTCCAGTTCAAGTGACAGCCCCCGCTCCTCAGCCTTGGATTCCAGCAGGGCCACCGTTTCGCGCAAGATGTCTGCCAGGTTCAGCACCACTTGCTGCTGGACTCCATGGCCACTTTCAATCCGGGCCACGTCAAGCAGGTCGTTGATCATGTCCAATAGCCCCTGTATTCTATCCTGGCCACGCGTCAATAACTCTCTCTGTTTGGCGGTTAATTCCCCGGCCAGGCCGTCTAGAATTACGCTATGCTGTTGCTTGATGGCGGAGAGGGGTGTACGCAGTTCGTGGGATACCTGGTGGACAAAATTGGACTTCATTTCGTCCAGTTCCTTGAAGGAGGTAATGTCATGGAGTACGGTGATAGTTCCGAGCACTTCGCGGTCAGGTCCATAGATAAGGGCCGACAGGGCGCGGAGGTGAGTTCGACCCCGCTGCAGTTCCTGGGAAATCAGTTCTGTCTCATTTCCCGGTTTTGCCAGCAGGGTCTGGAGAGCCTCAACGAGAACTTTATCTCCTAATAGGTCGGAGAGTACCGCAGCTTGGGCCGATGGTGGTTTAAGTTCCAATAGTCTCATAAGGGCAGGGTTGAAGAGGACAACCTCAAAATCCCGGTTAGTTACCAGCACCCCGTCAGCCATGCAGTTTACAATGGTGCGAATGCGACTCTGCTCAGTGGCGAGATCGTAGAGGTTTCTGGCCCGCTCTTCTTGGAGTTGGCGGGTCCGACGTTCCAACGCCTGCTTCTCCAGCGCTCTTTTCACCACCAGAACGACATGGTCGGCCCTGAACGGTTTGGTTATGAAATCGTAAGCCCCTTTCTTCATACAATCCACAGCACTCTCCACTGTGCCGTGGCCGGTTATTATAATTACTGGGATATCCGGGTAGCGCTGGCCTACTTCTTCTAATACTTCAAGGGCTCCCATGACCGGCATTTTCAGGTCACACAAGATAACATTGGTGGCCTCACTGTCGAGCACCTCTAGAGCAACCTGGCCGTTTACTGCAGTCAGCACCCGGAACCCTTCAGGACTGAGAATGCGGCTACAACCCTCCCGGATCACTTTCTCGTCGTCAACTACTAATACCGTCTCCTGTACAGACATGTTTGCCCTGTTTTGCCCAGTTCCCTTTTTCTGTCGGATCAACCCCGCTGAGGCGGGAACGATCCGACCTACAATTTATGCTAACCTGCCAAATCGGACTCCGCCACCTGGGAGTTAACCTCAGGGGTCTCAAGGGGCAGCCTGATGATGAAGGTGGCGCCGCCATCAGGGGAGCTCTCCGTCTCAATGCTACCGCCATGCCGCTGAATGACCCCGTAAACCACGGAAAGCCCCAGACCGGTTCCGACTCCGACCGGTTTGGTGGTAAAAAACGGTTCAAATATCTTCTCTCTGACCTCGGGTGAAATACCCGGGCCCGTGTCGGTGAATGCTAAAACCACCTGTTTCGTTTCCAGCTCAGATGCACTGCTGATTGTTATTCTGCCTTTCCCCTCCATGGCATCTGTGGCGTTGAGCATGAGGTTGGTGAAGACCTGTTC
>WTAT01000073.1 GCA_013139415.1 Desulforhopalus sp. | reverse complement strand
CCTTGAAGGAAACCGCTGCGCTCCTGAAGACACCTCCACACGATCTGGCCGAGCGCATACAAAAGCTACTGGAACAGCAAAAGGAATTGGAAAAGGAAGTGGACCGGGTCAAAGCCCAGGCCATGAGTCGACAGTTCGGTCCCTCCGGCCAAGATATCCGTGAGGTAGATGGAGTTAGAGTGCTCTCCCAGCAAGTGAACGCAGATAGCCCGAAGGATCTGCGGGTGATGTTGGACAACCTCAAAGACCAGATTAAATCCGGCGTTGTGGTTCTGGGTGCTGAGGCTGCAGATGGCAAGGCCATGCTCATCTGCGGGGTGACGAAGGATCTTACTGACCGCTTCCACGCTGGTGAAATCATCAAGCAGCTCTCCGCCAAAGTGGGAGGAAAAGGCGGCGGCAGGCCGGACATGGCCCAAGGTGGAGGTCCCCAGGTTAAACGAATCAAGGAGGTTTTGGAAAGCGTATTTGAGATTGTCGAGCAATGAATAGAGTACGATCCTTCAAGGTGCAAAAGAGTCATAACCGCTACGTTGCCGTTGCTCTTTAGAGGGCGAGTCGAAGTACTGCCCGCTGATCCCCCCACCTAATATTTCATACCTCTTTAGAATAACTACAAAAATTTACTCGACACTTAGCCGGAGATAACTCATCTTTGTTATCTCCATTATTGGCACATTGCTTGCTGTTGTCTAAGTTGTCTAAATAGTCGAGGATAAATCTGGCAGAGACTTTCCCCTATCAGATATCACTATAGTCGAACTTAAGAGTTGTTAACTGAGATATTAACTCCATGAGCCGTATCTACATAAAATTTGAACAAATATCCAGATTCTTACGATACCTGGAAAAAAGAAAGTGGTACAAGGTATGCTCTTTCGTAAGTCTCATTCTATTACTGACCTTAATTGTTGACATTAAAACATTTGGATACTCCCCCAAAATAATCGGATATACGTGGCTGATATCTAGTTATACTTTCTATCCTCTCATGCTGCTTTCCTTTATGATGCTTTTTGAGAATAAAGTAAGATTGATTATTGAGCCGCTTGTCATTACTGTTCTCTGGATATTTTCCATCTGGTTTATAGCTTCTTCAGAATTTTATATTGAACAAGGCCGTAACTTACTATGGTATGAAATTCAGTTTTATTTTTTTGAATCCGGCTACAGAGATTACATGTTAGATTTACTTTTTTCCCGAAGGTTACTGATTTTTACTCTTCTGTTTTTTGGGGGATATTTTGGGTTGCGCTTTTTATATCAGAACTATGTCAAACCAAAAATTCTATTTTTTTGCACCATTCAAGTGACGGCAGCCGTCATGATATTGGGGGTAGCCGAATCACAATCTACTATTTTCGGACACAGGATGCTCAGTTATTACTATGAACCAGCTAGTTCACCCTGGTCCATAGCACATAAGCCATACGCAGATGATGAGACTCGAGCATTTGATTTTGATGTGGCTAGGAAGATCAGGGAGACTGAAGAAAGTCCATTCTGGGCCGATGGACTCGATGCAACTTTGGCTACTCTTGCCGGCCATTATGAGGGGCGTTCTGTTATTGTGGTGATGCTGGAATCTCACAGGGCAAGCGATGTCTCCGGCCTGGGAGAAGGAGCAGTTAATCATAAGAATTTGTCGCCCACAATAACTAGATATATGAATGAAGGAATAATCTTTACCAATCATATAGCAGCAGGTGAAGGTACTTGGGCAGCCAGATGGAGCCTCATGACGGGGTTAAGCAATCCTCCGGGTTATACTCCACCCATCCTGCGAAAGCCTGATGCAGGCAAGGTGGGGCGTATGCCGCAAATACGGCAAAGGGGCTACGATTGTGTGGTATTATCGGCAGCTAACCCTCAATGGGATAACTGGGGTCAAACCATAGCAGAGGCAGGCTGTGAGTGGGGGCTCAATAGAAGCCTTATGACAGGAGCAGACGGCGTTTACAAACGACATTTTGACTTTAGTGATGACCTGTTGTTTCTAACGGCATTGAAAAAATATAAGGAGAGTGTTGACAATAATCGAGCTTGTTTTTTCATTGTCCAGGCTCTAAGCAATCATGCACCATATGAATTTCCATCTGAGATAAACGGCAAGAAAATACCTCATAATCATGAAGGAGGAATGGTATTTGTCGATCATTCTCTGGCTATTTTGTTGGACGGTCTAAAGCAGTTACCTGAACAGCAACAACCTGTTATCTTTATAACATCTGATACTGCCAATAAAGAAGGATTGATCGCAGCAAAGGCACTAGGCAGTGGTAAGTTGGAGGCGTTGCGTATACCGGGACTTCTCCTACTTCCTGATCAGCAAATGGCTGGGAAAATATATGACGGACTATTTTGCCATGAGGATATACTAGATCTTTTGTATCTATTAATTTTTCCTGAATCTAAAACTGGTATGAAAAAATTCCTAAAACGCCATAGGATTGTAGCACCGACTTCTAGAATGACCATACTGCTGACTCAATCAACTTATTTTTCCGTAAAGACAGGAGATATATTTGATATAAAAGATAGATGGAAATTGATACCCGCGGAAGCCCCGAGGGATTTGGCATTACTTCTAGAGGCCAAGGATAAAATGGTATCTCTGAACAAGAAACTCTGGAATTCTTCTGAACAGTTGTAGCCTGAGGGTATGGTTTCAAAAAATGTTGGCTGTGAAGATTGATCATCTACTTTGCCTGAAAGATCGGGGCGCACTTTGTCTGAAGTAAGTTTGAATCGAAATCCAGTAGGTAAAAGGATAATTCCAGATGATATTCACACCCGTGAGCAGTTTTTGGAATTCTTGCGGCATCTCTTTCCTTACGAGCACGTCAAGGATCTTATTGAACCGGATCAGCGGGTCATTGAAATCGGTTTTGGTGAAGGATATGGCACCCACATTCTTTCAACAGGTTGTCTGGAGATAGTTGCACTCGAAATAGAGCCCAAAGTCATCTCCCATGCCAGAGAGAAATACCGAAGCGATAACTCCGTCTTCAAGTTATACGACGGTTCCACTATCCCTCTTCCGGATGAATCATTCGACGTGGCTGTCTCCTTTCAAGTCATTGAGCACGTTGATAATGATGTAAATTTCGTCTCCGAATTACATCGCGTTTTAAAAAATGGAGGTCGTTTGTATCTTACCACACCCAACAGGAGCCTTCGCCTGAAACCTGGGGAGAGACCATTTAACCGTTATCACAAGAGGGAGTATTATCATCACGAACTGGAAAGTGTTCTAAGGACAAGTTTCCGATCTGTGAGCGTCTTTGGTGTAAGTGCGAGTGAAAGCATCAGGCTCATAGAAATAGAACGGTTGCGGCGTGGCCCATTTCTCTCATTGATTCTGCGACTCGGTCTTCATAGGCTTTTACCATCAGCGCTGGAGACATTTGCAAGAAGATTATTCCTTGCCCACAGGCGTCAAAGACGAAACGATGAAAATCTTGACACTTTAAAAACCACTTACTCTCTGCAGGACTTCTATATCGAAAGATCCGAGGTGGACACCACTATGGATCTTTTTGCATTTTGTCAAAAATAGTTTTGGTTGTCGCCATGCAGTACGGACAAGCAAAGATGAGGTGGATGGCATGAGGAATGGGCGAAATTCTATCAACCCGAACAGCTTTCGTTCGGTACTTATTGGGTAATGCACATGTTTTCAGGAGTCTCGTACTACCTCAAAACTGAGTGATAGACATTAGCCATATGTTCGACCTGCTTACTTAGGCTAAAACGTCTTTCTACCTCTACCAAGCCTTGAGCAGCAAGCTTTTTTCTGAGGCCTTCATTGTGGATAATCTTGCGCATCGAATTAACCAGTTCATCGTGATTCTCAAATAGCAGGCCCGTTCTACCATGTTCAATGATGTTTGGAATCCCTCCTACCCTTGCCGCAACCACAGGTAGTCCACTAGCCAGTGCCTCCAACAAAACCACGCCCATAGCTTCATATCGACTAGGCAGAACAAAGAGGTCGCAAGCCCGGAACCACGGTGGCAGAAGCTCACGCTTAATGGCACCTAAAATCTTTATCCTGTCTGACAAACCGTGTTGCTTGACCAAATCCTCTAAAGCATCTCGCTCCTGACCTGCACCTATGAGAACGGCCTGGACTCCAGGCAATTCAGTCAAGGCTTTGATGAGGCGGTCTTGGCCCTTCCTCTCTATATAATTAGCGACACAAAGAATCGTCAGTTGGTCGAGCTGTAAGCCATGTTCTGTAATAAGAGAACGGTCTTTGTTGCTGGGGTGGAATGTGTTTGTGTCTACTCCCGCTGCATAAATCAGATGGACTTTGTTTTCGGACAAATTTAATTTATTAGAATCCACAAGTCTTGGGTTATTTGTCGTGATTGCATCAGCACTACGCAAGGCAAAGTAAAGAAACGGCCGCAAATAAGGCTTATTTCCCCACTCTGCCACATCCCCACCATGAACGCTTACAACCAGAGGCCTTCTGGTTAAGAATGAAACAATAGTGCCCATTGTCCCTGTGGGTATCGCCCAATGTGCGTGTATAATTGCACTTTTTCGGCGGATTACATCCCATAAAGCTGTAAAAATCCCGGCGACGAAATATATACCCATGCGAATGACAGGAACACGCTTGTGCTCACTTAGTAAGAGTCCACCGGAAGGGAAAGAGAAACGTTTAACCAATACTGGTCCGTCCTTCTCCTTCTTCAATGATTCGTCGTATATTTTCGGAGTAATAACTGTAAGATCAAAACCTTTAGAGGCTAGACCAAGGGTAATTTCCCGGACAAATGTTGCGTGGTGAGAACCTGGAAAGTCTGGCCAAGCAGCCGATATTATAGTAACTTTCACAGCTATATATCTGTCCTTTTGAT
>WTAT01000481.1 GCA_013139415.1 Desulforhopalus sp. | reverse complement strand
CGGAGAAAAAGTAAAGGAAATTATATGATTCTAAACCCGGTAAGCTCGATAAGTACCCCCACAAAATTCTTTTGAAAAAATGATTAAGAATCTCCATGCACTATATAGTTTTAGGATGGGTACTAACCCCGGTAAACGGGAAACAAGCCGGGACTCTTTTCAGTACCCCCTTGAGGGGTGTAAGTGCCTTGATGGTAGCTTCAAGGTTCCGATTTCACAACACTCTCCCTATTTTTTGTTTTTTATGTCGGACTTTCTGGAGTAAGGCACTAAATAGCTATCTTGATCTTGTAAGCAATAGATACTTATATTATGAGGATAGACAAGTAGCTGGTACATGTGTATCGGATTCTATACCCCACGAATATTTCGCCATATTTTGATTGCAGTGTAAAATAATGTCCATTGATTTACATACACATTCGACCGCTTCTGATGGGACCATGAGCCCTGCTGATCTGGTTAAGTACGCCCATAAAAAGGGCTTGTCAGCCATTGCAATTACCGATCACGATACCATCGGGGGAATTGCTGAAGCTATTGTTTCTGGCAAAAAACTGGGTATAGAGGTTGTATCTGGTATTGAACTTAGTGTGAAGTACTCCGATCATAATGTCCATTTGCTTGGCTACATGTTTGATTGTGATCATAAGGAATTACATGTTTCCTTGGCTCAGCTGCAGGCTGGCAGATTCGAGCGCAATAAAAAAATTATTGCTAAGCTGAACAGGCTTGGCCTTGCCATTGAATTCAGTGAATTACAAAAAACTGCGGGTTCGGGGCAGAACGGGAGACCGCATATTGCAAGACTTATGATACAGAAAGGCTTTGTTCGAACCATGGATGAAGCCTTTGAAAAATATCTTGGGCATGGTGCACTTGCCTACGCCTCTAGATTTGCCTATGGGGTGAAAGACGCTATTTCCCTTATTAATAATGCCGGGGGAATAGCGGTTCTCGCCCACCCGTTTCAACTTGATAAATCGGTTGACAACCTTCCCCATGAGTTGCATCAGCTGCGTGATATGGGTTTAGATGGCATTGAGGTATATTATCCAACTCACTCCCGGAAATTCAGAAAACGTCTCATCTCGCTTGCTGAAAAGTATTCACTGCTGATGACTGGCGGGAGCGATTATCACGGCAGTATCAGGCCCGGTACAACCCTGGCTGGGGGGAAGAATGTATCGGTTCCTGCAGAACTGCTGGTCAAAATGAAAGAACGTGTTAAACAAAACAGGAATTTCCACTGAAATAATAAGCTTTAAAAGGAATATTATGACGAAGTATTCGATCCTTGTTGTAGATGATGAACCGAATTATCTAATCGTATTATCGGAACTATTAAAAGATGAAGGTTTTGAGGTCTTTACCGCTTCTGATGGTATGCAGGGACTGAAAATAGTAGAAGATGTGGATCTCGATATTGTCATCACCGATATGCAGATGCCCGGTATGAATGGCTTACAGTTTTTAAATAAAATCAAAGAGAAAAATGAGAACCTCCCTGTTCTGGTTATTACCGCCTTTGCGGAAGTCGATAAAGCGGTTACTGCAATGCAGGCTGGGGCGTATAATTATCTTGCCAAACCATTTTCCAACGACGAGTTGATTATTACCCTTAAAAAAGGAGCAGAGCACTACTCCTTGATCCGTGAAAACAAACGGCTAAGAGGAGAAATTAAAGGGAAAAGCGGGTTCAGCGGTATGGTTGGAAAAAACCCGAAGATGTTACAGGTTTATCAGCTTATTGAAAAGGTATCACCAACCCACGCATCGGTGCTGGTGACTGGCGAGAGTGGGACAGGTAAGGAGCTGGTCGCCAAGGCAATCCACATAAACAGTCCAAGAGAGTCTCAACCCTTTATTGCTGTAAATTGTGCTGCACTTTCTGACAACCTGCTGGAGAGTGAACTGTTCGGTCACGAGAAGGGTGCTTTCACTGGAGCTGTAGCCATGCGTAAAGGACGATTTGAACTGGCGGATCAGGGGACAATATTTCTTGATGAAGTTGGAGAAATTCCCCTTGCCTTGCAATCGAAATTACTGCGAGTCCTTCAGGAAAAGACCTTTGAACGTGTTGGGGGGGCAAAAACCATTGAAGTTGATGTGCGAATCATCAGCGCATCAAACAAAGACCTGCGGGAGGAGGTCGCCGGAGGCCGCTTCAGGGAAGATCTTTTTTATCGCCTCAATGTTATTCCTGTAAGTCTTCCCCCTCTTAGAGAGCGAATGGATGATATGCGGTTGTTGGCTGAGTTCTTTATAGAAAAATACAAAATAGAACTGGTAAAGCCGGAGTTGACGATTTCAGCAGATGCATTGAAACTGCTTATGAAACTCCCTTGGGAGGGTAACATCAGAGAGCTCGAAAACACAATAGAGCGGGCAGCAATTCTTTGCTCCAACAATATTATTGAGGCCGAAGATGTACAGCCGGATACCTTGTACAGCGAGGCACGTCCGGCATGGGGACAGGATGTCGATCTTCGGCAGATAATCCCCGAAGATGCCGGACTAAACGAGGTACTTTATGCAGTCGAGAAAAAAATGCTCACTGAAGCTCTTTCGGATACTGATTATGTACAGGCAAGGGCAGCAGAAAATCTTGGAATAACCAAGAGTCTCCTCCAGTACAAAATGAAAAAATATCAGATAAAAAAGAAAAAATGAGGGTGGTTTATGTTGTTTTATCAGGTTCTCCACCTTCTGAGCTTGTCTTTTCGCCGGAAACGCCCCAATGTAGTTTATTGCGCAGGATGGTGAAGTAATCACGGGTTGATGAGACGATAAGCTGAAGAAAATGTTCTGCTGTTTCGAGTTCCAGTTCGTCACGATCTTTCATTTCCCAGAAGGACTGGCCATCAATAATAACCTGAGCGCGTTCAATACGATTGCCAGCATCAAACCGGGTCTTGATCTGTTTGTCTGCTGGAAGAATGATGGGTCTGCTGCTCAGCATGAAGGGGCAGATGGGGGTTACCGTGATGGTGGCAAGACCTGGATAAACCAGGGGGCCACCGGCTGAAAGATTGTAGGCAGTTGACCCTGTAGGGGATGAAAAAATTAAACCATCAGCCTTGTAGGTTGTAATGTATTCATCATCAGCTTTGGTCGAAAGACGAAGGAGTCTATCAAGAACGTTTTTCGTAATGACCACATCATTGAGTGCGTATCGGTAGTCAGTTGCCTGTCCATTGGATACTAGTCGAGCCTTGAGCATAAGCCGGTTTTCAATAGTCAGCTTGCCGGTCAGAATTCGATCAAGCGCTTGAAATGTTTCAATTTCAGTGAGTTCGGTCAGAAAACCAAGGTTCCCAAGATTTATACCAAGTACAGGGATTGCGTGACGTGCGGCTTTATCGGCAATATGCAGCAGGGTACCATCACCGCCAAGAACAATAATCATGTCAAGGTCGGAACTGATTTTATCCAAAGAGACGGTGATATTCCTTTGCTGCAGCCAGCTCAGGAGTGTTGCCGCGTATCGATCGGACCGAGCATCATCTATTTTAGTGATGATGGCAATTTTTCGAATTGTCAGGCTTGTCTCTGTCCGAAAAGGAGTTGAGTTGTATGTCATTCCATTTCGCCTAATTCTTTTGATCGTATAACGGCGGACTCAACAATGTCCATTATAATGCCATGAAAACCTACCTTTTCAAGAACGTGTATAGCGGTAATGGCTGTCCCTCCAGGAGAAGTAACTTTGGCCCTCAGTGCAGCAGGATGTTCACCACTTTCCTTGAGGAGTTTTACGGAGCCCAATACGGTCTGAAGTGCCAATTTTTCTGAAACCACCCGGGTGAGCCCGGCCTTGACTCCGGCGTCAATGAGTGCTTCAACGAACGAAAAGACATAGGCCGGACCTGAGCCGCTCAGACCGGTCACGGCGTCAAGATGAACCTCGTCAAGGATGACAACTTCACCAACGGCCAGAAAAATTTCCTCAGCTGCCTTCAATTCTTCGTTACTGACATTGTTATTCCTGCTCAGAGCGGATGCACCTTCCAGAACCAATGCCGGTGTATTTGGCATAACTCTGATGATTTTCGTTTCAGGTTTGCCAATTATCTCAATATAAAAAGAAATTGGTAGACCGGCGGCAATGCTTATCAGAATATGTTGTGGTTGCACTCGCTCCCGGCAGTCTACAAGGAGGGACTTCATGGTCTGTGGTTTGACGGCAAGGATGATGATTCGGCAGTTTTCAAAAATTGGAACATTACTGTGATAGGTTTTTACCGAGTAGGTCTGTTCCAGATGTTCCCGACGAAAATCATTGGGTTCAGCTACGAGAATATCAATTTCTTGGTAAAGTCCGGAGGCGATAATTCCTCTGATTAACGCTTCAGCCATTTGACCGCCACCAATAAAACCAATTTGTTGTTTCATAATTTTCCTGAGTAGTATGATTAGTGCCTTACTCCATATTTTCTGTCAAAAAAACAAGAAATCTGAAGAGTGTTTTGTAATTATAAACTTAAAGTTACCCCTCAAGGCACTTATCCTGGCTTATTTTCCCTTTTACCGGGGTTAGTCTGGAACAGTGAAGAAGAAATATTTATATGCAATCATAATCGGTTTCAGGTAAATATCAAATTCGACGGATTTATTCAATCATATATGGAGATGGTTTCTCAAAATGATCTAAGGTTTCCCTGCAATATGGGGTTATCAAAAAATAAAACAAGAGGAAGTCATGATACACAAAGGTTTATTAGAAATTTTGGCCTGTCCGCAATGCAAGGGACCAGTTAAATTGAAAGATGAAGATGGACTTATCTGTGAAAAGTGTATGCTTTTGTATGAAATCAGAGATGATATCCCTATTATGTTGATCGATAAAGCTAAAAAAATTAAATAAAATCTTTTTTATTTAATTTAATTAGTGCTTTACAGATTATTTTCCCGTTTATCATGGTTAGTTTTAGGTATTTGCTCAGCGCATACTGGTACATCGGTTGCGAACTTCAAATGGAGGAAGAATATGTCCATTGCTGAAAAATCTCATCAATTGTTTGACCGTTTTACTGTTAGTGGAGTCCATGCCCGCAGCGATTATTTTGGTTTGATAAAAGAACTCGTTGCGAAAAAACAAAGTGAGGGGGACGTCTGGCAACAGCCTCTTGACGCTGCGTATCAGCTGGTCCTGCAGGAAATTCAGGAAAACTGCAGTAAACCAACGCAGACTATCGCCTTTGGCACTTCTGGTTGGCGGGGCAAACTGGGGAAAGATATTTTTTGCCATTCTGTCGCGCTTGTTACCACAGCAATTGTTCAGATGTATGAAGCAGTAGACAGCGAAGCTGAACTTAGTTCTTTGCTCGGCATTAAAAGCCTCGGTGAAGCCAAGAAACGAGGTTGTGTTCTCGGGTTTGATAACAGGTTCGCTGGAGAGCTTCTGGCCTGCCAGGTGGCATCAGTTCTTTCGGGCGCTGGTTTTAATGTGCATTACGCTGGAGAGTCGACAACGGGGGTACTTTCTGCAGCGGTGCTTGAATACCAGGCTGCTTTTTCGGTAAATCTCACTCCTTCCCATAATCCCTTGGAGTATGGCGGATACAAATTCAACGCGGCTGATGGTGGACCCGCAGCATCGGAGGTTACCGAAAGAATTACCGCCAATGCCGGAAAACTTGTTGACGGAAAATTTTCGTATAAAACAATTCCATGTCAGACAGCGGAGGATATAGCAGCTTTTAGCAATGTAAGACCTTTTCACTCGCTTGATACCTGGAAAGATCTTGTTGAAAAGAATCGCCAGGCGCATGGGCTGAAGCTCGATGCAACTGTTTCAGCATTCTTGGATCGTACCGATATGGTGGTTGCTGTTGACTGTGTGCATGGTGCCAGTCGGTTGCATATAGCAGAGCTTTTCAATAATAGCTCAAGTCCACGGCTGATTATGCTGCGGGATAATGCTGATATTACTTTTGGTGGGGTAGCACCTGAGCCATCGACCGCAAATATGCTGGAGGTTGTACAGGTTTTGAGGGAGAGGGCTGAACCACTCAAACTGGGGGCAATCATTGATCCGGATGGTGACAGAATACGTTTTACTGACGGGGACACGGAAATCAGCATGAACCAGTTTGGTGCCATGGCCTACCATTTCCTGCACGAATACAAAAAAAAGAAAGGTATGGTTGCCAAAACAGTAGCCACCTCTAATCTGGCAAACAGTATTGCAGAGAGTTTTAAAGAAGAACTGTTTGAACCAAGTGTCGGGTTTAAGAATTTTAAACCGGTAATCGGCAAGGCCCTCGTCTATTTTGAGGAGTCGGACGGAATATCTATAATCGGCCACACCCCTGAAAAAGATGCCTACATCGGTCTGCTCCTGGCGCTGGAAATGATCCTTGTAACCAATATGAATCTAGGCGATTATCTGCGACAGATTGAAAGTGTTTTTGGCGCTTTTTATCCGGATCGTGACGCAGTCGAGGTGAGTGCCAAAGGCGAAAAATTACAGACAATGTTGGCAGGTCTCAACAAATATGGTGAAGAGAGCATGGTTGAGATTGGTGGCATACCCCGGCGCATCAAAAAAGTAATCACCATTGATGGTCGAAAAATGGTCTTTGAAGACGGTTCCTGGCTGATGATAAGACCATCCGGTACGGAACCTAAAGTTCGATTTTATGTCGAATCCAGGACCTCAACCGGTGCGGCGGAGCTTGTTGCAGCGGCAAAAACTATGTTGAGCGAAGTTGGGATTTTGTAATCACCGGTAGGGTATTGTTTTATTGCACAAAACTAAAGTGACTCGTCCGCAGGTGAGCTGGTTGCATTTTGTGGCTCAGGTATTATTGTCAGCTTGTAACAAAAAATAATTATTTATCATATTAAATTCAGGAGTTTTGTATGTGGGAATATACTGACAAGGTACAGCAACATTTTTTGAATCCTCATAATGTTGGAGAAATTGACAAACCAAGTGGGAGCGGAGATGTTGGCTCGCTTGCCTGTGGTGATGCGCTAAAACTCACACTAAAAATAAATAGTGACGATATCATCACCGAAGCTAAGTTTAAAACATTTGGTTGTGCCAGCGCCATTGCATCCTCGTCCGTTCTTACCGAAATGGTTATAGGGATGTCGGTGGAAGAAGCAGCCAAAGTTACTAATGAAGATATTGCTGATGCTCTGGGGGGACTTCCTAAAGAAAAAATGCACTGTTCTGTAATGGGACGCGAAGCACTTGAGGCTGCAATTGCCGATTATCGTGGCCTGGTTTTACCTATGGCTGAGGGGGAAGTGGTCTGCGAGTGTTTCGGTGTTACTGATCTAGAGGTCATCAGGGCAATAAATGAGTCAAATCTTCGTTCTGTCGAGGAGATTACCAATTTTACCAAGGCTGGTGGTGGTTGCGGAAAATGTGAGGATAATCTGCGAGATATCCTGCAAAAAACCGTTAGCAGTGTATCCGAAACGCCCGTTCTACAGATAAAACCCAAAAGAATGACCTCGTTGCAGAAGATAAAGAAAATAGAAGAAGTTCTTGAGCGTGAAATCCGGCCTGGTTTGAGGAAAGACGGCGGCGATATTGAACTCATCGATGTGGATGGTGATTTTGTGATAGTTTCCCTGCGAGGAGCGTGTAAGAGTTGTAATAAGTCCCAAACCACTATCAAGGAATATGTAGAAAGAAAACTGCGGGAACTCGTGTTGGATAGTCTGATTGTGGAGGAAGAGAATTAATGACCACTGCAAATGGAAAAGTCGTTTATATGGATAACAATGCTACTTCTCAGGTTGCTCCTGAAGTAGTTGAGGCAATGATGCCCTACCTGACGGAGGCGTATGGCAATCCTTCCAGCATGCACACTTTTGGCGGGCAGGTAGGGAGCGCTGTTCGGACTGCCAGACAAAAAGTGGCATCTTTACTGGGGGCTGAACCTGAGGAAATTACTTTTACCAGTTGTGGAACAGAAAGTGATTCCACCGCCATACTCTCTGCCCTGAGGACTTATCCCGAAAAGAGACATGTGATCACAACCAGGGTTGAGCATCCAGCGGTAAAGAGCCTCTGTGAAAATCTTGAAACAGTAACCGGTCATAAATATAAGGTAACTCGCTTAAAGGTTGATTCGGAAGGAATGCTGGATATGTCCGAATACGAGGCAGCCCTTACAGAGGATACCGCCATTGTCAGCGTGATGTGGGCAAACAATGAGACCGGGGTCATTTTCCCCGTGGAAAAAATGGCCAGAATGGCCAAGGAAAGAGGCATCCTGTTTCATACTGATGCTGTGCAGGCAGTAGGCAAAATAGATATAGACCTAAAAAAACTGGACATTGATTTTCTGTCACTCTCGGGCCACAAACTCCATGCTCCCAAAGGAGTCGGGGTTTTGTACATTAAGCGGGGCACTCTTTTTATTCCTTTCTTGACAGGTGGTCATCAGGAAATGGGCCGAAGAGGAGGCACTGAGAATGTTGCTTCAATCGTTGCACTTGGCCGTGCATGTGAGCTTGCTGGAGAAAAAATGGATGAGGAGAATGGCCGGGTAAAACAGCTCCGCGACAAACTTGAGGAAGGTTTACTTTCCAGAGTTCCGAAATCGATGCTTAACGGACATAAGACAAGCCGTTTGCCGAATACAGCAAATATCAGTTTTGAATATGTTGAAGGTGAAGCTATCCTTCTGCATATGAACCAACATAACATCTGTGCTTCGTCTGGTTCTGCCTGCACTTCAGGATCTCTTGAGCCATCCCATGTACTTCGGGCGATGGGGGTACCGTTTACCGCGGCACACGGCTCGATTCGATTTTCCCTTAGTGTATACAACACTGAAGAGGAAGTAGATTTTGTTGTGGAAAAAATGCCCGCTATCATTGAGTCCTTGAGAAAAATGTCACCCTTTTGGAAGGGGTAAAACGAGTGAGAATGGCAGAGCCTTCTTTTAATATTCAGGATGATTGCGTTGGCTCGTCATACTGTGCACCACGCGGGTAGTAGAGCCATCAACGGGCTCATCAATGGGGAATATCATTATTCCCCTGCTATCATTATTCCCCTGCAATAGGTGTTGAATAATTGTCTTCAAAGATCTGGTTGTAAGCAGTCTTCGATAGAAAAAAGATAACAAAAAAAATCTTCTTATTTCTCGGATTGAGCGAGTAAGAAGATTTTTTTTGCATTAATCATCCTCTTCAAGAGGAATTACTTTTAAGTAAATTGTTTGTGTGGTTTATTTTAAGAGCGGTTATAATTTTTAAGTTATTGAACTGCACTGGTTTACAATTCTACTTTTTTAATGGTTACTGATTATGGCAAGACAAGGTACTGGGGCGCAACGTAGATCTTCAATAAAGAAGACCGTCAAGGATCAATCAGGTGCAGGGAAGGTTAAGATTGGCGAACTGCTAAGCAAGGCGGGATATATAACTCCCAGTCAGCTGGAAACTGCCAAGAAAATACTGCAGAAAAAGGGTGGCCGGCTGAGCACTATTTTAAGGCAGTTGGAATATATTGATGATAATACAGTTTTAAATTTTCTCAGTCGTCAGCATAATTATCCTGCCGTAGTCATTAGAGACGAACCGCCCTCAAAGGATGTGCTCAATTTGTTGCGATATGAGCAAGCAAAAGAATTCATGGCCTTTCCCTTGCGGATGGCCGGTAACACCCTGCAGGTTACCATGACTGAACCTTCCGACGCCACAGCGGTGGAGGAATTGCAGAATCTGGTCAACAAGGAGTTGTCCGTTTGTGTTTCAACTGAAAACGACATCGTGGAGGCCTATCAGAAATATTATGGTATTGATGAGACTGAAGCAAATTCCTTTCTCGGCGCAAAGGAAGATGCTGAAGAGGAACTCGATATTACCCAGGTCGATG